>NZ_CP035936.1 GCF_003024525.3 Acinetobacter cumulans
ACGCCAGTTTACAAACGTGTGGATACATGTGCTGCAGAATTCGAATCTGACACAGCTTACATGTACTCAACTTACGATGAAGAATGTGAAGCAAATCCTTCAACTCGTGACAAGATCATGGTAATTGGTGGCGGTCCTAACCGTATTGGTCAAGGTATCGAATTCGATTACTGCTGTGTACACGCAGCGCTTGCTATGCGTGATGACGGCTATGAAACAATCATGGTGAACTGTAACCCTGAAACTGTTTCTACAGATTACGACACATCAGATCGTTTGTACTTCGAACCAATTACACTTGAAGATGTACTTGAAATCGTGCGTATCGAGAAGCCTAAAGGCATTATCGTACAGTACGGTGGTCAAACACCTTTAAAATTGGCTCGTGCTTTGGAAGAAGCTGGTGCGCCAATTATTGGTACCTCACCTGACGCGATTGACCGTGCAGAAGACCGTGAACGTTTCCAACAAATGATTCAACGTCTACAACTTCGCCAACCAAACAACAGCATCGTAAAATCTGCTGAAGAAGGTATGGCTGAAGCTGCGAAAGTTGGTTATCCACTTGTAGTACGCCCTTCTTATGTATTGGGTGGTCGTGCAATGGAAATCGTTTACAACGACGAAGAATTAAAACGCTACTTACGTGACGCGGTTCAAGCATCAAACGAAGCGCCAGTACTTCTTGACCGTTTCCTAGATGACGCAATCGAAGTTGACGTAGACTGCGTATCTGACGGTAAAGACGTTGTGATCGGCGGTATCATGCAGCACATCGAACAAGCTGGTATTCACTCTGGTGACTCTGCATGTTCTATCCCTCCTTACTCTTTATCTAAAGAAGTACAGGACGAAATGCGCCGTCAAACAATTGCAATGGCGAAAGAGCTTGGCGTAATTGGTTTGATGAACGTACAGTTTGCTGTTAAAGGTAATGACGTTTACATCTTAGAAGTGAACCCACGTGCATCACGTACTGTTCCATTCGTATCTAAGTGCATCGGCGAATCTTTAGCGAAAGTGGCTGCACGTTGTATGGCAGGTCAATCTCTAGAATCTCAAGGATTCACTGCAGAGATTATCCCTGAGCACTTCTCTGTAAAAGAAGCAGTGTTCCCATTCAACAAGTTCCCTGGCGTTGACCCAATTCTTGGACCTGAGATGAAATCTACAGGTGAAGTAATGGGTGTGGGTAAAACATTTGGTGAAGCATTCTACAAAGCTGTTTTAGGTGCAAACGAACGTTTACCTGGCCTACCAACTGAAGGTGAAGTGAAACATGCATTTATTTCAGTGCGTGATTCAGACAAGCCACGTGCTGCAGGCATTGCGAAACAACTTATTGATTTAGGCTTCAAGATTCTTGCGACTGATGGTACATTTAACGTTATCAGTGAAGCTGGTCTTGAATGTGAGCGCGTGAATAAAGTCACTGAAGGTCGTCCTAACATTGTGGACCGTATTAAAAACGGCGAAATCCACCTTGTGATCAACACGACTGAAGGTAAAAAGGCACAAGAGGATTCATTCTCTATCCGCCGTTCAGCACTCCAAGGTAAAGTGTACAACACCACTACATTAAACGGTGCAGATGCTGTATGCCAAGCCCTAGCAATTAAATTGCCAATGGATGTATACCGCTTGCAAGACCTTACCAAAGGTTAATTAAGCTACCGAGAAGTCCCGTCACCTTCTTGGTGGCGGGCTTTTTTCATTTATATACTTTGTCTTTTTGACAATTTTTTGAGGGACAACCATGCAACGTTATCCTATGACTCCTGAAGGCAAAATTGCCTTAGAGAAAGAATTACACCAACTTAAAACTGTGGATCGCCCACGTATTACTGCTTCTATTGCTGAAGCACGCGAACACGGTGACTTAAAAGAAAATGCAGAATATCATGCAGCCCGTGAGCAACAAGGTTTCTGTGAAGGTCGTATTCAAGACATCGAAGGCAAACTAGGTGCATGCCAAGTTGTTGATGTAAAAGACCTTGAGCAAAACGGTCGTGTCGTATTTGGTGTAACAGTGACGATTGAAAACCTAGACACTGAAGAACAAAAAACTTACCGTATTGTTGGTGATGACGAAGCTGATTTTAAAATTAATAAAATCTCTGTGAACTCACCGATTGCACGTGGTCTTTTGGGTAAAAATGAAGGCGACGAAGCAAAAATTCAAACACCAAATGGTGAAGTTGAATATGAAGTTGTTAAAGTTGAATACCTTTCTTAATTGAAATGATTCACCATTGAAGCCCCTCTTTAGAGGGGTTTTTTATTGCCATTTGAAAATACTTACTTGCCAACTTGCAACAACATTCAAACGTTTAAATCATTATTGTCATTGCAAATTTTGCGCATTCTATTAGTGTAATCACATCAAATTAAAATAATTGAAGTGTGCATGCATTATGAAAAATGGACGTGCCAGCAATACCGCTCAAGCAGCAGCCGCTATTCGCGCTTACGACAACCTTAGCAATCAGCCACCGTTATTTCATGATGCTTATGCTATCAACATGACCAGTCCCGCATGGCGATTTATACTTTCAAATAAGGCGCTCATGCGACTATTAAAAACGTCGCCCGTACGACACGCATGGGATTTGCTGGTCACACAAGTTGCATTACGTTCGGCTTATAGTGAGGACTGGCTATACGAAGCGCTCGATCGTGGCGTAAAGCAATATGTGATGATTGGCGCTGGCCTAGATTCTTTTGCTTTACGTGCTGCAGCCAAATACCCTGATGTCAAAATTTACGAAGTTGATCATCCAGATACTCAAGCACTAAAAATTAAAATTTTAAGCGAACATGGAAAAATTCCAGAGAATGTCGCATTTGTGCCCATTAATTTTGAACAAGAAAAACTCAGTGAGGCACTTGGAAAAAGTAGCTACGATGCCAATCAAATTGCACATTTTTCTTGGCTAGGCACAACACATTATCTCAAACCAGAAACAACACTCAGTACTTTAAAAGATCTGGCAAGTTGCGCCGCCATTGACAGTGAACTTGTGTTTGATTATTCGGTGCCATATCAAAATTTACAGGGTATTGAACGCCTTGGCACCATGTTACTCAGTCAAGTGACACACTTACTCAATGAACCAATCATTGGTTTTTTTAATACACAACAACTGCACGACTTAATGCGGGATTTGGGCTATCTTGTTGTAGAAGATTTAACTGGAAAAGATATTACAGAGCATTATCTAGCATGGCGTAAGAATGGAATACGTCATACAGATGCAGCACATTTAATCCGTTTACAGTTTATTTAGACTTTTGCACCCAGTGATATAAAATAGCACTGCACTTGTTTAGCTTTTTAAATTGTATGTCTGAAAAATTGATTAATTCTCCTGTGAATCATTGGTGTGAATTTGAGTTTATCTCTAAAACAGTTAAAAACCCCAATATTCATATTAAGGGCAATTATAGCTATTACTCAGCTTACTGGGATCAGGGCTTTGAGCGCTGTGTCGTGCGTTATTTGCATGACAAGCCTTCAACTGTAGATAAACCAATTGATCAGCTACATATCGGTAATTTTGTCTGTTTTGGCGCAGAGTGCGTGATTATGATGGGTGGCAATCAATTGCACCGTACGGACTGGATTTCAGCTTTTCCATTCGATACGCGCAGTTTTGTACCTGCAGGCGATACCATTATTGGTGATGGTTGCTGGATTGGCTCTCGTGCCATGATTATGCAAGGTGTGACGCTTGGCGAAGGTGCTGTAGTCGCCACAGGTACAGTCGTAACCAAAGATGTGCCACCTTATGCAGTCGTAGGCGGTGTACCTGCAAAAATTATTAAATACCGCTTCTCCGAAGAAGATATAGAAAAACTGCTTTCTCTAAGACTCTATGACTTAGATGAAAAGCAGTTTTTAAAGATGCGGGATGATTTTCAAAGTAATGATATTGAAAGGCTTTTTAATATACTGTAAATTCATCCAACTATATTTTTGAAAATTTTTAAATGCTTAGAATAAATTTAAATGATGAAATTTTTGGTAATGAGGCTGGCGAAGATGAGGATATTAACGTTCTCGAAAGCTATTTCGTAGAGAATCCTAAATTTTCCAAATTTTTTAATTTTGACAAGAAAATTAGTGTAGTTAGCGCTAAAAAGGGTATGGGAAAATCTGCTTTATTATCAGTCTTTCACCAAAAACTTTTAGATAATAATAAAAAGTTTGTAATTAGGGAAACAGGAAATAATTTATTAGGTCTTGGGAATTTCCATAGTACTGACCAAGCTTATCTCGAAAATTACTGGAAACAAGTAATTTGCCAAAGAATAAATATTGAAATTGGTTCTAAAATTTCTATTGCACTGAATGATACAGATATATCTTTAGTTGAAGCATCCGAACTAAATGGTCTCAAGGGCAGAAATTTACTAAGTGCTTTGATCGATCGACTTACACTAAAGATCCCTTTATTACCCGAAAAAAAAATTACTAATAAAGTTGATCCAATTACATTGCTCAATAGATTCCAAGAAGAAAATCAAAATATTGAAATTTGGTTTCTTATAGATGATATCGATGCAAAATATCTAGATGACGCTCTCAATCAAGCACGTGTTGGCGCATTCTTCAGTGCTATTAGATCACTTTCCAATGAAATGAACGGTCTTTTTATAAGATCAACAATTAGATCTGATGTATGGTCCAATCTCAGAACATTAGAGGATTTAGATAAATGGGAACAGTACATTACAGAAATAAGTTGGTCATCTAGACAAATAAGAGACATTTTATCAAAACAAATATTAGCCTATATAAATAGGAAATATCCAACATCAAAAGAAGCAAAATATAATTATGAAAATCAATATCATGATTTAATTAAAGTTGTCTTTGAATCTCCTATTACTTGGCAAAACAAAGAACAATCTATATTTTTTGCTATCCAATCTTTTTCAAATAAGAGACCAAGATGGCTAAATCAAGTATGTCGAATGGCATTAGAAAAAGCCGCCGAAAACCCACGTAAGCAAAAAGTAAGCTTAGAGCATATCAATCAAATTTTGCACACATTCGGTGAAAAAAGAAAATCTGATCTAATTAAAGAGCACAAGCATCAATTTAAAGAGTTAGATAAATTCATTGATAGCTTTAGAGGCCATAAAAAAGAATATAATTATAACGAACTAATTTTTGCTATTGAGAGTTATTTCATAAGAGGACGTTCACCTGAACAAATAGGTAAAATTGATGGTTTAGATTACAAAGATGCACATGACCTAGGAAATTTTGCTTATAAAATAGGTTTAATTTCTCGAAAAGATGAAAATAACTTTACCTCATATAATGATGATCCTGATCTATTTAATACCCAGATGAATAGAAATAATGATTTCACTTGGTCAATACATATTTCTTATTGGGAATACTTAGGACTACGTAGTTAATAAATCTAGTTAAAGCACCTGAAATTTAGGTGCTTTTTTTAATTAAAAAATATTTACCTTAGATAAAAAAACCCGCTCAATCGGAGCGGGTTTTTTCAGAATATGGTGGCTATGACGAGACTTGAACTTGTGACCCCCGCATTATGAGTGCGGTGCTCTAACCAACTGAGCTACATAGCCTTAAACTGTGCGCGCATTATGTGGTTTTATCCACGGTACGTCAAGTACCTAATGCGCTTAATTGATCAAAATTTGTTGAAGTGAGCCGATAAGCCGGGTTCTGTCTAGAACGATCATTCCTCTAGGCGCACAATCACTCATACGCTCAAGCGACCTACCCGGATCCAGCATGGGCCATGCCTATTGGATCCCTATTTGGTCTTGCTTCCGGTGGGGTTTACCTCGCCATGAACTGTTACCAGCCATGCGGTGCGCTCTTACCGCACCCTTTCACCCTTACCTCCGATTCCGATTGCTCGAAAACATAATGAAGGCGGTCTTCTCTCTGCTGCACTTGCCGTCGGTTTACACCGCCCAGGCGTTACCTGGCACCTTGCCCTATGAAGCCCGGACTTTCCTCCCCTGCTTCAATCACGGAGATTTCCACAGCAGCGATCGTCTGGCTCACTTCGAGGCGCATCTTAGCAAAAATTTGAACTAATTGCTTGATGTTTTTTGAGCAGTCAGTTTTTCATACTTTGCAAATAGCTCATCCTGCGTTTCCGCATGATTGGGATCAAGCGGAATACAGTCGACAGGACAAAACAATTGGCATTGCGGTTTATCATGATGCCCAACGCACTCTGTACATAAATTAGGGTTAATTTCATAAATGACCTCCCCCATAAAAATTGCCTCATTTGGGCATACAGGTTCGCAAACATCACAATTGATGCATTCATCGGTGATATATAAAGACACTCTACCAGCCTTGTTTAAGTTTGCGCTTAAAGGCAGCTTCGACATTTGCAGGAACAAATTTCGTTACATCACCTTGTAAGCGAGCAATTTCACGTACCAAGGTACTTGAAATAAATGAATACTGTTCAGATGGTGTTAAAAACACCGCTTCAAAGTGTGGGTCTAATTGGCGGTTCATGTTGGCCAATTGGAACTCATACTCAAAATCCGATACGGCGCGTAAACCGCGCAATACCGCTGTGGCATTTTGCTCATGAAAAAAATTCACCAGCAAACCATCAAATCCTACAAATTCAACATTGTTCAAATGGCTCAAAGAATCCTTTGCCAACTCGACACGTTCTTCCAAACTAAATACCGGATTTTTATGATGCCCAATCGCAATTGCAACCACAACTTCATCAAACATGCGAGCTGCACGTGTAACCAAATCAATATGACCATTGGTAATGGGATCAAATGTACCCGGATAAATTACGCGAGTTTTAGACATCCATTTGTACTCAGTTTATTTTGTAGGACTATATTTTAGCAAAATCTTGTTTTTGGGTGAAGAAACTCCATCATTTAAAAACTTCATATCTATGTAAGTTCGGGTACAATAGTCTTAAGTTTGGAAGTATCAGATTATGGCGAAAGCAAGTATTGTAGTTAAAAAAAATAACGGCGGCACTATTGCACTCAACAAGCGTGCACGCCACGATTATTTTATTGAAGAAAAATTTGAAGCAGGACTTTCTTTACAAGGTTGGGAAGTCAAATCAATGCGTGCAGGCCGTATGACCATTGTTGAAAGTTATATTACTTTTAAAAATGGCGAAGCTTTTCTATTTGGCGCGCAGATTCAGCCCCTACTCAGTGCTTCTACGCATGTTGTACCTGAAGCAACGCGTACACGTAAGCTTTTACTCAACCGCCGTGAAATTGAAAAACTCATGGGCGCGATTAATCAAAAAGGTTATTCATGTGTACCACTGGCATGTTATTGGAAAGGTCCAAATGCCAAGCTGGAAATTGCCTTAGTAAAAGGTAAGCAATTGCACGATAAACGTGCAACTGAAAAAGACCGTGACTGGCAACGTGACAAAGCCCGCATTATGCACAAATAAAAATTTATTTTTTATCTGTAAAAAAACCTCCTAATGCGGAGGTTTTTTACTTATATGCTTTAACTAAACCTGTTCAATGTGTTGGATTAGCAGAATTTCAAACCACCATAGCAGTTAGATGCAAAGCTTTGGCCTTTTAAAATTAAGTTTTCAACATTTAATTTCAATGGCGTGTTACTCAAATCAATATTACCAATATTGGCAGTTAATGCACCTAGCTTTAACAAGCCCCCCAAATCATTGGTTTTGGCAGGATTCTTTTGTAAATAATCACTGACGGCCGTACCAATTTGTGGGAACAGTTGATCAATATTAATCAAATCTTGTGGGATTACTTCACCAATATTGACTGGATCTTTTGCAGACAACCACCAACCTTTTTGTGCAATATCATCATCATTGGTGCCCAACCATTTGACCGCTTGCTTTTGCAAACTTAGGGATACGGCGGAGTTGATCGGTAAATTATGAATTAAGCCCAAAGACTGATTCAATGTTAAATCCGCAGTTACGCCGGTAATTTTTCCGTTCATATATACATTTTCAAACTTAGAGTTTGTTGGTGCCAATAAACAAGCCAATAAATTACAACTGGTCACGGTTGCTGTTACCTTTCCGCCCAAAGCAGTAACACCTGTTGGGTATCCAGTGGTTGGGTCGTAATTAACTTTACCTTCAGGCGCATAACCACTCTTATCATCGCCCAACAAAATATCAGGTACATTTACCCGAGATACCAGTGTGACGGATTTCATACGTGTACCATTCACCACGATTGCGGGCGTGGTAAATGGGTTGTTATTGATATCTGGAATATTAAAACCACCCGCCGTGGTGGTAAATGCAACTTCTGCAATTCCGCCTAAACCTAAGGCTTGTAATCGGCCATTAACAGAAAGATTGCCGTATTGATTTGAGCCATATAAATTGTATCGTGTGCCTGCAGTGCTGGCTAAGCCTTTAATGGTGCCACTGCTGTCTGACTGTACTTTCATATAACCAGATAAACTATTAATCCCATTAGGTTTAGAACTATTTTCAGTCCCCGTAGTGAGCGAGCCCACAACTTTATCTGCACTCAAACGGAAACCTACAATTTCACGTGCAGCTGCACTTTTAGGGTTTTTCACTGCAAACTCAATAAATGGATTGGTGAGTTGAGCAGAAGATGATGCTCGTCCATCTGCAGTATTGCTTTGCCCGCTCAGGCTTAAATTATCAATATCGATATCACAGCCACCTGCACCATTTACACCGCCACAGCCGAGTTTTAAGCTCTTCACATTAATGTTTAAATCCATGACAGCATCCATACCAAGCTTATAAAAGCCAATATTTTCTGCTTTCATTTGCACATTGGTAAATTCTGGATCGGTTACGGTCATGCTCAGTAAAGCTTGACCATTGACTTTGGAGAGCTCCTGATCGTCCAAGAGATTTAGCCCATCTGCTGCATATACGCTATTTGCAAAACAGAGCGTAAGCGCAACGACAAGTTCTGTTCTTTTCATTTTAGCTCATCCTTCTTTTCTTTTTTAATCGCGCCGTCCTCGGCGGTTTTATGAGAAGATTAGAACAAGAAATATCTCAAATTTGTATATCATTATGTGACTAAATTCACACTAAAACCCTATAAAATGCCAATTTCAAGGCAAAAAAAAGCCAAAAGTAAGCAATTTCTTTTGGCTTTTCATTCATTTATAGTTGAAATATATATTAACAATTAATTCCAACAACACATTATTATTTAAGGCGACTTAACAATAATCCCAAATACTCACCAAACCAAAGTGCAGTTTGCAAATCTCCTGAAGGTGGTGTTACTTCTACAGGTGCATTGTCAGATTGTGTCATTAATCCTAAAAAGCTCGACATACGATTCAAATCTTGAGTGCCACGGCCTGTAGGCATCATCGGTAAACCTGACCACAACATGCCATGTTGCATGGCAAATAAGTTAATTTGCTGTAAGACAGCCAACTTATCACCACTCAATCCACCACCATTGGTAAAACCCGCAGCTAATTTGCCTTGCCATGAACGCGCGAGCCAACGCTTAGAAGACTGCTCCATAAATAGCTTTAAGCCCGAGGTAAGATTACCCATATAAGTTGGGCAACCAAATACAATCGCTTGAGCTGCATCTAGTGCTTCCCAATCTAAATGTTCAATATCCATTAAATGAACTTGAACCCCGACTTTTCGAGCCCCTTGTGCAATAAAATCAGCAACTTTAGCGGTATGCCCGTATGGACTGTGATAAACAATAGCGAGAGATTGATCAGACAAAGACATAACAATTAAAAGCTGATAGATTCACTCAAGTTTAACATTTTCAAGCCATAAACACGAATGTTGCCATGCGCCCTGTTTCGGCATGACGGCGATATGAAAAATACTCGTTTGCTTGGCTGTATGAGCATTGATCGCCACCTAAAATGGTCTGTACCCCATGTTGGGCTAAAATGTAACGCGCAATAGCATATAGGTCTGCATAATATTTATCGGCTTTTTCACCTGTTTTAAAGGCATCTTCTAAGGCAGGATATTTTGAGCAAAATGCATGTTTTACTTCTGCACCAATTTCAAAACACGCTTGGCTAATGGCCGCACCTAACCACGCCCATGTTGGCGCTGTTTGCATTTCTGCAATGGTGTTTTCAATAATACCGCCTGCCAAACCGCGCCAACCTGCATGCAAATTTGCAACTTCAGTGCCCATTGCATTGCCCAAAACCACAGGTAAACAATCTGCTGTCATCATCATCAGCGCATGGCCTTGACGCTGAGTGACCAAGCCATCTCCCTCTAATGCTTCAAAAGGAATTTGTTCATTAATGGTATGACACATCGTGCTGTGGGTTTGCGTCATCCATGTGACTTTATTTACGCCATAAACAGCAAAGTCATTAAGCAAGGCCATACGGTGGTGTTGCACACGCTGTGCATCATCCTGAACATGTAATGCTAAATTAAATCCACTGAGTGCTTCATTGCTAGTTGCCAAGGTCTGCGCGTGGTGTACACGGGTCTGACCAACATAGATCCCTTTTGGCAAGCCTTCAACAAACTGCATGTCCATTCCCTTTCATTTACAACATTAAACCCATCATAACGAAAAAAGCCCATACTCAGGCAACTTAGATTGACTTTATATGGGCTTAATTTCATATTGAAATTAGTACGCTTTATTTTCTGTGCGTAAGACTTCAACCAATTGTGTAAAGTCTTCAGGCCAAGGTGCTTCAAACATCATGTCTTCACGTGTACGTGGATGCACTAGACCGAGTTTAGCTGCATGAAGTGCTTGACGTCTAAAACCACGTAAAGTGTCTTCTAATAACTCAGAAGCACCTGCAGGTAAACGCACACGTGGCACATATACTTGATCGCCCACCAAGCCATGACCAATATAAGTAAAGTGCACACGAATTTGGTGCGTACGACCTGTTTCTAAGCGAGCTTGTACACGTGTAAAATGTTGGAAACGTTCTTTGACGTTGTAATGTGTAACCGCATCTTTACCGCCTGGCAACACGGCCATTTTTACACGGTCAACTGGATGACGCTTAATCGGTTGATCTACTGTGCCACCCGCAATAATGTTGCCATATACAACTAAATCGTAAATACGGTAAACCGATTTTTTCTCAAGTTGACGGCTTAAAGCGAACTGAGCTTCAAGATTTTTTGCAACAACCAATAAGCCCGAAGTATCTTTATCGATACGATGTACCAAACCTGCACGTGCAAGTTCAACAGATTTTGGATAGTGATACAGCAAGGCATTCACCAAAGTACCTGTAATGTTACCGGCACCTGGGTGTACAACCATACCTACGGGTTTATTAATGACAATAATATCATCATCTTCATAAACAATATCCAATGGAATATTTTCAGGCAAACTGCGTGTTTGAGGCTCTAATTCAACATCAAGGCTTAATAATTCAACACCTTCACATTTAAATTTTGGCTTTACGACTACGCCATCGACCAGCAAACTGCCGTCTTTAATCCATTGTTTTAGCTTCTCACGTGAAAAGTCTGACCAAACTGCTGCTGCAACTTGATCTATACGCTGTCCCAGATAGCTTTCATCCAATTGAAATTGCAACGATAAACGTGTTGCAGTTGAGTCTGAAGTATGGTTATCTGCATCCTCAGAATCTTCAAGTAAATTGAAATCAGTTTCAGGGAAAGTAGAATTGGAAGATTGTGCTTGACTCATTTGCTCATTCAGACAAAAGTGGTTTAATAGTGCAATTGTAGCTCATTGCCCGTAATAACAGAGGAATTTTTATGTCACTACCACATTATAAAATGACAATGCTTGCTCTAACAATTGGCATTGCATCGGCAATGGTAGGCTGCAGCAGCAATCCCAAAAAAGAAGTTGTAGATACTGGCCCACTCTCTAGTGAGCAAGTTTATATTGAAAAAGCACAAAAAGCGTTAGATCGTCATCAATATACAGATGCCGCAAAACACCTAGAAGCTTTAGAAACGTATTACCCAACAGGTAATTATGCAACACAAGCGCAGCTTGAATTGTTGTATGTGAAATTCCAGCAAAAAGATTATGAAGGTGCAGTGGCTTTAGCAGACCGCTTTATTCGCCTAAACCCACAACACCCGAAAGTAGATTATGCTTATTATGTTCGTGGCGTTTCAAACATGGAACAAAACTATGATGGCCTACTTCGTTACACTTCTTTAAAGCAAGCACATCGTGATGTGAGCTATTTAAAACTTGCATATCAAAACTTTGTCGACTTTATTCGTCGCTATCCATCTAGCGAATATGCGGTAGATGCAGCACAGCGCATGAAATTTATTGGCCAAGAATTGGCTGAAAGTGAAATGAATGCGGCACGTTTCAATATTAAGCGTAAAGCTTATTTGGCCGCTATTGAACGTTCACTTTGGGTCATTGAACACTATCCTCAAACCCCACAAATTCCAGAAGCACTGGCAACCACAGCATACGGTTATGAAAAACTTGGTGATAAAGCCACTGCTCAACAATATATTAACGTTTTAAAACAAAACTATCCTGAGCTTGTAAAAGCAGATGGCACAGTGAATATGCGTGCAGCACGTAGTGACGGCAGTTTAATCAACCGTGCCACCCTTGGTATTTTTGGTAAAGAAGGTCGTACGCACTCTGAGCAAGACAGCAAGACCCAGTCTTCTGCTGACAATGACGACCGTAGCCTCACAAATCGTTTGAGTTTCGGCCTACTGGACCGTCCAAAAACTGAAACGACGACCATTGAGAAACCAGCTGAGTAATTCCACCGCTATTCTGGGTGCAATTTTTCATAGGGCAAGTTATCATACTTGCCCTTTTATATTTTAGTTTTGGGCTTGTGCTCAACAGCTCAACAATTGTATAAAAGATAGACTTAAACCTTTTATCCTACAGCTACGCTTATTGAATCACTCAATATTTGTGCTGTAAAAACAATTTCTTATTTGTTTCACATTAAATTTCTAGATTAAATCGGCAACGGCATGGCTATCCCTCAACATACAATTGATCAAATTTTAGATCGCACCGACATTGTCGATGTGATTGGTCAATTCGTGAAATTGAAAAAGACTGGCCGTACCTATTCAGGCTGTTGCCCTTTCCATCAAGAAAAATCACCTTCTTTTCATGTTTATCGCGATAAACAATATTTTCACTGTTTTGGTTGCCAAGCCAACGGGAATGCCATTCGCTTTTTAATGGATATTGGCAGTCGCAATTTTGTGGATGTCATGAAGGATTTGTCGAGTCAGACAGGAATTGAGTTACCTAAAGATAACCGCGACGCCAATAAACTTAAATACAAACGCGAAGCAGCCAAACCCAAAGTCACTGCAGCTACAGTTGCGCCAAATAAAGACAATCCAACTAAAGCACAAACCAGCAATGACGCATTTACCCCCAATTTAGAACATGACCCATTTGCTGAATTTCAAGTATTTGACGAATCTGCTTTTCAAGACCCATTCGTAGGCTTTGATCAATTCAATGTGCCTGAAGAAGTCACTCAAGATGGTAATTTGTATGATTTGTTGGAAAATATTGCGCAATTTTATGAACAAAAATTACCTCAAAGCCAAACAGCACAGCAATATTTTAAACAACGTGGCCTAACAAGCGACACCATTGCTTATTGGCGTTTGGGCTATGCACCCGAAGATTGGCAACATTTAGAAAAAGCATTTCCGCAAGATATTGAAGGCATTAAGTTACTGGGACTTATTCGTACCAATGATAATGGCCGTAGCTTTAACTTATTACGCGACCGTGTGATTTTCCCAATTCGAGATGTAAAAGGTCGGGTTGTTGGCTTTGGTGGTCGTGCACTTAACGACGAAATTAAACCCAAATATATCAACTCCCCTGATTCCGAAGTTTTCCATAAAAACCAATTGCTGTACGGCCTATATGAAGGACGTAAGCAAAAAGCCCATGACTGGCTTATGGTCGAAGGCTATATGGACGTGATCGCCTTGCAGCAATATGGTGTTGCTGGTGCTGTAGCGACTTTAGGAACAGCCAGCAATACAGAACATCTCAATATTCTTTTTAATCAAAATGATAAAAAGAATAACCGTATTACTTTGGCCTTTGATGGTGATGCTGCAGGCCAAAAAGCAGCCCGTCGCACACTGGAAATTGCCCTACCCTTACTCAATGATGGTCGTGAATTAAAATTCTTTGTACTACCAAATGATCACGACCCAGACTCATTAATCCGTCGTGAAGGAATTGAAAACTTCCGTCGTTTATTAGACACCTCTCCGCTTCTGTCCGAATTTGTATTTGCACAACTGACACGTGAACAAGATATTGCTTCACCTGAAGGCAAAAGTCAGGTGATGGGTGAACTACGCAACTTAACTGAGCTTTTACCAAAAGCGGGGTCATATCGCTACTTATTACAGCAGTATTTCCGAGAAAAGCTTGGTTTTAATAAACGTTGGCAACCTCAAGTCAACACAGATGCTTCCCTCAGCTTCAGTACTAAAATTGATGCTGAAGAATATGTCATCGCAATTTTAATGAATCATCCTTACTTATATATTCACTTTGAACCTTTACGTGCGTTGGTTCCACAAGATCAACTGTTATTTAAAATCTTAAATGTCTTAAACATCATTTTTGATGACTTACCTGATGATCCAGAATTGTCGAGTTATTATGTGATGGGCGCTTGTGCTAATTACCATCATGAATTAGCCCAGATTCTACCTCAGGCCAATGTAGACGACTATACCTCTTCACCCGAACAGGCTGATAAACTTGCAGCCGACTTTTCGACCAAACTGCAATATCAATTCCTACAGCAAAAATTAAAATCGAAAAAATTTGCCAGTTTGTCTGAGATGAGAAATTTAAAACAGCGCATTTATGATATTGATAAAAAAAGATCGCTTACCCTCATAGACGAATAAGCGATCTTCATTTTCTTTTTGACTTAAAATACAGCACAAACTTTAAGCAACCTTTTCATGTATTTACTTTTTAGGTTTACGACGCTTTTCTGCTGTTTCAATTAAATCTTGCTGAAGCATTTCAAAATATGCTGGATCTTCTGATGCTGCTGCATGACGCAATAATACAGATGTCGGATGGAGTAGCTTTTGAGTAAGTCGATGCGTTAGCTCTTCTACCACCTTGCTCGCATCTTCACCTTTTTGCAAACGTGCCAATGCCAAGCTCAGCTCTGCTTGACCCAACTCTTGCCCCTGCTGACGATAAGCATGAATTGTCTCACCCGCAAGATTCACTTTTTGCTGTGTAATTAATTCTGTGGCCAATTGATTGACCATCACCTCTGCTTCTACTGCAGCTTGGCGACGCTGTGCAAGGTTTTCATCGATTACAGACTGTAAGTCATCTACACCGTACAAATACACGCCATCTAGTGTTTCAACTTTAGGTTCAATATCACGTGGTACAGCTAAATCAACCAATAACATCTGCTTATAACGGCGCTTTTTGAGTGCTGCTTTTACATCTGCAAAATGAATGACCTGATGCAAACTCCCCGTACAGCTCGAAATCACATCTGCACGGTGCAGATTTTCTGCTAACTGAGAAAATTCGATAATTTCTACATCAACACGATGTGCGATTTCTTGTGCTAATGCTTCGGCACGACTGCGAGTGCGGTTACAGATAATGATTTTACCCACACCCATTTCAGCCAAATGCTTTGCCACTAAGCTATTCATTTCGCCAGCAGCCACCACCATGACGGTCAGCTGTTCAGGCTTACTAAACACCTGCAACGCCAGTTGCGCTACAGCATATCCCATTGATACAGCATGACTACCTACAGCAGTTTCCGAGCGTACACGCTTGGCTGCATAAAAGGCATATTCAAAGATACGGTTTAAATTTGGTGAAACGGTAGAAGCATCTTTGGCCAAAGACAATGCTGTTTTGACTTGACCCAAAATTTGTGGCTCGCCCAACATCAATGAATCAAGACCACTTGCCACACGCATCAGATGTGTTACCGCATTGGCATTTTCATAGCGATAAACATGATTGCTTAACTGCCGAACATCTAAACCATTTGATTGTGCGAGCCAATTCATCACCATGTCTGCATTTTCAGACATCGCATAGACTTCAGTCCGATTACAAGTCGAGACCACAACCATGTCGTTTAAATCGGCACACTGACTCTGCTCCGCGAGTAAAGCACTTAACTTTTCTGGGTTAAATGCAATCTGTTCGCGTAGCTCTACAGAGGCGGTTTGATGATTGACACCTAATGCAAAGAAAGACATATCAGGTCATCATTTCGCTAAATTTATGCTATTGTGCAACATCGGTGTCATAAAAAGCATTACTTGGATCAAGAAAAATTGCGTCAAACAAATAACCGAATTAGCGGCGTGACAATAAAGCAGTATTCTACCACATTCTTGTTACTTGGTAGCATGGCTTCTAGTGCTCAAATTCGAGCATCTGGAGAATTTTACCATGCAAATTCAAATTATGATGCACTCAAGCAAAGCATGATTGCTGAGTTTGCACTGGCTTATGACGATATTCCTACCGCAGTTCATAATTACACTGTTTTGGCCATAAAAAGCAATTCAACAACGGTTAAACAACGCGCATTAAATATTGCAATTGAACAAAATGATCTACGTGCGGCTTTAGACATCGCAACATTTTGGGTGGTACAAGAACCTGAAGATGTGCCAGCCATGTTCTACTTGGCGCATATTGCCCTCAAAACACATGAATATGATTTGGCTGCAGATACCTTAAATAAGATATTAAATATTGATCCAAATGCTGATTTAGCTCAAATTTTAACTGGAATTTCTCCTGAGTCTGAGGAAGATCGTGACTTTTTAATTCGCGCATTAAGGGCAAGCAAAGAGAGTTCCAACCCATCTATTTTGGTACTTATTGCAGGCTTAGAAGCTCAAAACAACCAGCTAGAGAATGCCCTCAGCACTATTAATCTTGCACTCAATAAGCGCCCTAAAGTCACCAGTTATATTTTATTAAAAGCCAATATTTTAAATGCCTTAGGCAATGTGGATGACACCGTCAATTGGTATGCTAAAGCCAGTCATAAGCATCGCAACAATATCGATATTCGCCTTGCGGAAGCAAAGTATTTAATCAATATCAATCGATCAGAATTAGCCCTGAGCAAACTAGAAGATTTACTCAAGAAATGGCCAAAAACCGATGAGGCACTTTTTATTGCAGGCTTAACCAGTATTGATTTAGAGCATTATGAACAGGCCGAAAAATATTTGGTCGAACTACGTTATTCAGCACAATATCAAAATGAAGCCTACTATTATCTTGCAGTCAATGCTGAGCGAAAACAACACTTTGAAACTGCTAAAGCCTACTATCGCTTAGTAGACGGCAGTTTATATACGGTTTCACGTCGCAATATGATTCATATATTTGCTGAACAAGACAAACTTAACGATGCACTACGATTTTTAACCCAAGAGCGTGTGAACTACCCCCAGCATGCCAGCTTTTTATATCTTGCTCAGGCTGATATTTTAAAGCGAATGAACAATAAAAAAGCAGCTGTGCGCTTATTAGATGAAGCCGTTAAAAACTTGCCTGATGATCCAGAGCTGATTTATGCCGAAGTGCTGATGCTTGATCCTTTTCAAGATCGGGAAAAACTCGACAACTTACTCAAAAAACTACTCAGATTAGAACCCAATAGCCCAACCTATCTCAATGCTTATGCCTACACCTTGGCAATGCAAAATAGACGCTTAGATGAAGCGCGTAGTTATGTCGAACATGCGCTGGAATATGCACCAGAACAAGCATCTATTTTAGATACATTGGGCTATATTTGCTTTTTACAAAATGACTTTATCACCTCTGCACAAGTGCTCGAAAAAGCTTACAACTTAAGCCATAGCGTCAATATTGGCACACGCTATGCTCGTGCTATTTTTATGCAAGGTGATATGAATAAATTCAACCAAGTGTTACAGCAACTGCAACAAAAATACCCAAATGATCCGCAATTAGATCAATTAAATTCGCTATTGTTACCTCAATATATTAAAAAGAGTTAAACCCGCATGATGCGCCAACTGTCCAAATACACCCTTCCCTTTTTTGCATGCAGTACTTTGGCTTTGACAGGTTGCCAACAATTTAGTAAACCACAGCTTCCCCCACAAGCTATCCAACCAACCGCGCCTGAAGAAACCCAAACGCAAAACGTAGCTAAAGATCAGTTTGCCCTACAAGGAAAAATTGGTGTACGTACACCACAACAATCTGGTAGTGCATTTTTTACGTGGCAACAGCAACAAGATAAATTTGATATCGAGCTAAGTGGCATCTTAGGCGTGGGTAAAACGCAAATTACAGGCCACACAGGCCAAGTAACGCTTAACAGTGCTAAAACTGGTGAAATCCACGCAGATAGCCCCGAAGAGCTACTCGAACGCGCAACAGGATGGCATGCACCTATTACACATTTAATCAAATGGGTACAAGCAAAACCCGCGACAGCATCTGCCCAACTAAACAAAGATGAACAGCAACGCATAACTCAAATTATTGAAGATGACTGGAATGTTGACTTAAGCTATGCAGAACATGCAACCTTGCCAAATAAATTGATTTTGAAACAAGCCCTCGAATCGGGTAAAGAAAACCGCATTACCATGGTAATTCAAAATCGTTAAACACCAGAGTTAAGGTATAGCCAAGCCCAATCAACAAGTGCTTGGCTATAACCAGTGGCTAATCTTTTATTTTGATAATAAAACAGCAAATGAATACATCATGAGCTTTTTTTAATTTGCTCAACCTAAAACAAGCACAAACAAGCAAAGTACTAAACAACTCATGCCCATTTCTTTCGAGCAAAATTCCATCACTTATTTTTTTTCAAACTAAGCACATCCCTCACAATTTCAAATTGCAATCAACACAAAACAATATTCGACTATAATGCCAGCCTATATATGATGCATTTATAAGCACAAAGCTTTAGGAAAAAACGATCGTGAATGTAATTCGAGTTCCGTCCCCAGCCAAATTAAATTTGTTTTTGCACATTACGGGGCGCCGTGAAAATGGTTACCACGAATTGCAGAGCATTTTTCAGCTAATCGATTTATACGACTGGATAGATTTTAAACAAACAAATTCAGAGAACATCGAAATTGATGGCATTGGTTCGGTTGAATTAGAACAAAACTTGATTTACAAAGCCGCACAAATCCTAAAACCGTATGCAAAAACACCGACTGGCTTAAAAATAAGCATCGAAAAGCATATTCCAATGGGTGCAGGTCTGGGCGGTGGGTCATCTAATGCGGCCACTACACTGCTTATTTTGAATCAACTCTGGCAGTGCGGGCTAACAATTGAACAACTCGCAGCACTCGGCGTTCAATTGGGTGCAGACGTTCCAATCTTTGTACACGGTCAAAATGCATGGGCTGAAGGCATCGGTGAACACTTAACATTCATAGATTTAGCTCAAAAAAAGTTCATTGTGCTCAAACCTGACTGTTTTATCAGCACTCAACTACTTTTTTCACAAAAAACGTTGACAAGAAACTCAAAGCCCTCTAAATTTTGCGCCTATCAGTTAACGCCATCGAGTTTCGGCAATAACTTTGAGCCACTGGCAAGAAGTTTATATCCAGAAGTAGATGAAGCAATGCAATACTTAGATCAGTTCGGTACTGCAAAACTTACAGGTACAGGTGCTTGTGTGTTTATTGAGTTAACCGAAAATTTGAATGTAAATGACATTCTTGAAAATTCACCATGTAAAGCTTACTTGGTCAATAGTTTACAAGAATCGCCATTACGCAAATTCAAGGTGTGTTAGGGGTATCGCCAAGTGGTAAGGCACCGGGTTTTGATCTCGGCATCCGTTGGTTCGAATCCAGCTACCCCTGCCATTTAATTCACCTGTAGATGTACTGTATTAGGGGTATCGCCAAGTGGTAAGGCACCGGGTTTTGATCTCGGCATCCGTTGGTTCGAATCCAGCTACCCCTGCCATCTTACAGTCATCAAATTAGGGGTATCGCCAAGTGGTAAGGCACCGGGTTTTGATCTCGGCATCCGTTGGTTCGAATCCAGCTACCCCTGCCATTTTCTCAAAAAAGACAGAACATTCTTTTGTAGCTTCGATGTTAAATAATCTTGACAAAAAGCTGTAAAAATATTAAAGTTCTGCCGCATTAGGGGTATCGCCAAGTGGTAAGGCACCGGGTTTTGATCTCGGCATCCGTTGGTTCGAATCCAGCTACCCCTGCCATCTATTTTCCCTATATATCAACCGCCAAGGGTGCTTCATGCCCAATCTTGTCGTTTTTAGTGGAACTGCGCATCCACAATTCGCTCAAAAAGTCGTAAGCCATTTACATATTCCTCTAGGTGCTGCTGCCGTTTCTACCTTTTCTGATGGTGAAATTGCTGTAGAAATCACTGAGAATGTTCGTGGTAAAGACGTATTTATCGTACAGCCTACGTGTGCCCCAACAAATGACAACCTTATGGAAGTCTTGGTTATGGCAGACGCTTTACGCCGTGCGAGCGCTGGCCGTATCACTGCTGTAATCCCTTACTTTGGTTATGCTCGTCAAGACCGTCGTCCTCGTTCAAGCCGTGTGCCTATTACTGCTAAAGTTGTAGCAGATATGCTCACTACTGTAGGTATTGACCGTGTTGTGATGATCGATCTTCACGCAGACCAAATCCAAGGTTTCTTCGATATTCCTGTAGACAACATCTACGGTACACCTGCTCTTTTAGCTGATCTTCGTCAACAGTCACATGACAACCTTATGGTTGTATCTCCTGACGTTGGTGGTGTAGTACGTGCGCGTGCTGTTGCTAAACAAATGGGTGATATCGATCTTGCAATCATCGATAAACGTCGCCAAAAAGCAAATGAATCACAAGTGATGCATTTGATTGGTGATGTAAAAGGCCGTGACTGTGTCATTGTTGATGACATGGTAGATACAGCGGGTACTTTGTGTAAAGCAGCTGACGCATTAAAAACTTTTGGTGCGCGTAAAGTTGTTGCATACGCAACTCACCCAGTATTGTCTGGTAAAGCAATTGAGAACTTAAAGAACTCTGTTATTGATGAACTTGTTGTTACTGACACAATTCCTCTTTCAGAAGAAGCTTTAGCTCTTGGCAAGATTCGTCAAGTTTCAGTAGCAAGTATGGTTGCTGAAACGATTCGTCGTATTAACAACGAAGAATCTATTAGCGCAATGTTTGATTCTTATCTATAATATAGCGCTGAATTCCGAAGCCCTGCCTTTTGGCGGGGCTTTTACTCACTAGACTGGTCGAAGGTCTAGTCAATTAAACTTAAATTAAGGATGTCTATCATGGCAAACTTCGTATTAAATGCAGTAGCACGTGAAGAAGCAGTACAAGGGAAAGGTTCGAGCCGCCGCCTTCGTCTTCAAGCTAAAGTTCCAGCAATCATCTACGGTGGCGAAGCAGCTCCTGTAGCAGTAACTTTAGAGCTTCGTGAGCTTGTTAAAGCTTTAGAAAACAAAGCTTTCTTTGAAGAAACTGTAGAAATCAACATCGACGGTAAAGTTGAAAGCGTTAAAATCCAAGCTTTACAACGTCACCCGTCTAAAAACACTCCTATGCACGCTGACTTCAAACGCGCATAAGTGTTAATGGTGTAAATTAGTGTCAAATATTTCACTGATTGTAGGTTTGGGTAACCCAGGTTCTGAGTATGCCCAAACCCGCCATAATGCTGGCTTTTGGTTCGTAGAACGTTTAGCCGAAGCTTATGGTATCTCGCTCAAAGCAGACCCAAAATTTCACGGAATTAGTGGTCGCGGTAATATTGAAGGTCAGGACGTTCGTCTGTTATTACCTACAACCTTTATGAACCTTTCTGGTAAAAGTGTTGTTCCCTTCGCAAAATTCTATCAAATTGCTCCTGAAGCAATGCTCATTGCACACGATGAACTGGACATGAATCCAGGTGTCATTCGCCTTAAAACAGGTGGTGGTCACGGTGGTCATAATGGTTTACGTGATATCGTTCCGCATACAGGTCCTAATTTCCATCGCTTACGCATTGGTATTGGTCACCCAGGTTCTAAAGACCGTGTATCTGGACATGTATTGGGTAAAGCCCCTAGCAGTGAACAAGGTTTAATGGATGATGCTATTGCTCATGCTTTATCACGTAGCAAACTACTGATAAACGGAGACATACAACAAGCCATGAACCAAATCAATGCTTACAAATAGAACTGATCAATCCATAAATTGTTGAACAATGTTTCTTGCCATGTTGCTCATTTCAGAGCAAAATGCGCTTGCTTGCTGAACGTAATCTGTAAGTAGAAAACTGATTTAACCATAAGATCAAAATCTTAGGTCCACTAAGGAGACGCTAGCCATGCTATCTCGTTTATTAAAAGCAAAAATCCACCGTTGTGTCGTAACACAAGCAGAATTACATTATGAAGGTTCTTGTGCGATCGATGGCATTCTTTTGGATTTAGCCGGTATCCGCGAATATGAAGAAATTCACATGTGGAACGTGACTAATGGTAAGCGTTTTACAACGTATGCAATTCGTGGCGAAGAAGGTTCAGGCATCATTTCTGTCAATGGTGGTGCAGCACTTCAAGCTGACGTTGGCGACCTAATGATTATTGCAACATTTGGTGATTTCACTGAAGCTGAAGCAAATGCTCATAAACCTCGTTTGGTATATGCAAACCCAAACAATACTGTAAACCACACAGCTAACTGTATTCCAGTTCAAGTGGCTTAAAAGTCCAAGATTTTAAAAAACCCGTAAACTGCGGGTTTTTTTATACCTAAACACTCATAATTAATTGCATCACGCTTGCTCACAACGACTCAAAAAAAACCATTAATTTTATTTAACTCACTGGTTTTTCAGTACCCTCTTGCCATTTTTGTTGTGCTTCACAATGCAGTGGTTGCAATTGCTCATTCACCAAATCCGCCAGTAATGGTTTACCCTCAGCCGACACTTTAAATAAGGCGAACCGTGCTTGTTCATAACAACCTGCTAAACCCTCTGCAAAAAAGTAGCTGTCTGATGCTGGAAATGGGCGCTCACCATGCCCTATTTTGAGCTGTAAAGGATAAACACGGCCCTGCCCCAGCAATATATCTTGTTTAAAGCTGGTTTTTAAAACACGCCCTTGTGAGTCAACCAGCACATAAGCCAAAGGCAATGCACCCCAGGGGGCTTGCACTATAGCACCCACAAAATTTAAGTTATAACGGAGCGCCATATAATCCCCTTGAAGCAATGCACGCGGGTCAGCTGGTGCCAAAGAAACATAAATGCTTTGACCTGTTGCTAAATGTTGCTCATTCTTTGCAATTAAGGTTTCAAATAAAATCAGACTTAAGATGGTCAACAAGATCGGAATTATTTTTTTCATATCTGCTCCTGCTGAGTATTTGGCAACTGATTACGGCGCACCAAATAAGCCAATAACAATACAGCGAGACCAGAAATAAAAATGCTCAGACTTTTCACCAAAAAGCTCAGCCCTAAGAAATAATATAAATGAGTAAGCAATAGACATAGTACGACAATACTGCATGCATAGATCAGCCGATCTTTGCGCTCCAACGCCCATGCCAGCATCAACATGCACAGAAAAATTTCAAAATACCCTAAAGCCAATAAAACTATGGAAAATATCCCCCACAGCGCCCACTGAAAAATCGTAAATCGTTGCGAACAAAAGTGTTGATATATATAGGCAAATGCAAGCCACCATAGACTTACAAAGATCAGCTTAGCCCACCACTCAACAGTAATTAAACTGCCTGATGGGGCAAACAAGTCACGCCCCATCATGAGTGATGCTGGGCCAATTAATAAAATTGCTAAACCCCAAAACAATAAACTACGCTGATATTTTTGATCTAAAACAAATAAACCAACCACGACCAAACTATATACAACATAATGCAAGGCATACCAAAGCCAACTAAACAGCTCCTGCCCCATCTGCCATTCATAAACTGCGAAGTTCAAACACAGCAATAACATCGAATAAAAAGAAATCAACTGTAACCACAGCAACCAAGCGCGTAGACATAATACATAACTAACCAGAATCAATGGAGGCATTACTAGCATTGCCCACACAGGATTTTTTGTCAGCCCAAGTACCCCACCATACATGCCAACTTGTGAAAAAATCAGTAAGCAATACAGTAATTGATTTTTAAAATGATGGCCGATTTGCTCTCCCTTTCTGAATTGAAAAACTACTACCACATACGCAATAGCGCCACACAGCAATGCACCCCATGCGGAGCGCACCATGCCAAAAATAAAGGCCGAGAGAAATATGCCTGCTAACCATGCGCCAATCCCCAAGGGAATAGTACTCACATAAGATTTTGGTAAGACCTGCAATATAAATCGTGTAATTAAATAAAAAATTCCAAGACTCAAAATGACCAAAATTAAAAACCCGAAGGTACCTAAATTTAATTGATCAATCAGCCCATACGCTACCCACATTAAAATATTGATACCTATGCCTGCACTGAGCAAGCTCACAGCCAAGGTATCTTGCTTGCGGTAGCTTTGCCAAGCCAGCAAAGAAAGTGGCACAAAAGCACTGATCAATAAAACGGCAGCACTTAGGTGGTCTGCATAGAAAAAGCCAACCATGCTCACTACAGATAAGACCACAATCCAAAGCAAAGTATATTTTTCTAAAGCATGATATTGCCAATAAGCCAGCAACCACATGCTACACCACCAAATTTGCAATAGCACAATACTCTGCCAATCATGAAAACCCAACTGTACCGAGGCCAAGTAAAGTGCTAAAAAACCAGTCAAACCCAATAAAATAAAAATCCCTGCATTCTGCCGATACAACCAAGGAAGCAACAAAATAGACCACAACAGAAATAACAAATAACTGTTTGCTCCTGTTTGATACACCTGCCCAATCACTGCAAGAGACAAACCGAGCATTAACCCACACAAAGCGTGTAACGTTTGTATCACCGCTTCAGACGCACGAGAAAAATACACACTCAGTACAGCAATAATCAACAGTAATACTTGTGGTAAAGCCAGTTGTATAATCTGAGGTAGCATCCACCAATTGGCTGCAATTAAGTACAGGATGCTCACGCCCAATAAGCCAAAACCAATTGCAGCTAAATGATGCTGAAAACTCTGCCGATTCAGTAAATTTTCCATAATTTCTGTTTTAACCCTTTTCTTCTTTATCTTTGGGCCCGTAAAAGCTCAGTGCTACATATACATTTTTATTTTTATCATACGTAAATAACGTGCATAGCACGCTATATTTTAATGCTAAAGCTTAAAGCGACACACCCAATAATACCAGTGATAAAGCACTATAAACCTAGCTTCACAAAAGACTTTCCCATATTTTGAATATGTATAGCTTGACTAGTCATATAGAAAAGCTGGCCTTTATGCGCAATCGGCTTATAATCAAATGACATCGCTTCAGGGCGGGGTGTAATTCCCCACCGGTGGTAATTGGTTGGATATTAATCCCCCATAGCCCACGAGCCGATCTCATTGCATGAGATGGCAGATTTGGTGAGATTCCAAAGCCGACGGTATAGTCCGGATGAAAGAAGACGACGTCACATTTTAATAGCTTACTATTTTCAAGCTATGCCGTAACGCCACACTATTTCACATGTCCTGAAATGTTCAACCGTACCTTAAAACTTACGCGAGCGTTTCAATGTCTAATTTAATTCAACCCGAAATTTTCTTTAAAGCCCTTCCCCCATCAGAACAGCGTGTTTTACAAGCACTGGAAGATATTCGTCAAGGCAAACCTGTTTTAGTCATGGATGATTTTGACCGTGAAAATGAAGCCGACCTTATCGTTGCAGCAGAAACACTGAATGTCGAAACCATGGCACGTATGATACGTGATGGATCTGGAATTGTATGCTTTACGCTCACCAATGCACTCGCAGATCACCTTGAACTTCCACCTATGGTGCAAAACAACTCTAGCCAATTCAAAACAGCATTCACTGTCACAATTGAAGCTGCTCAAGGGGTTACTACAGGTGTTTCTGCACAAGACCGCACGACCACCATTCATGCGGCAATTAAAACAGGTGCTGTAGCAAGTGATTTAAACCGCCCAGGACATGTATTTCCTTTACGTGCACGTGATGGTGGCGTACTTAGCCGCCGTGGTCATACTGAAGCCTCTATTGATCTTGCCCGTTTAGCAGGTCTTCAGCCCGCAGGAGTACTCTGTGAGGTCACAAATCCAGATGGCAGTATGGCCTCAGGCAAGCAAGTCTTAGATTATGCGAATGAGCACAAGCTCACGCTCATTAACATTGAAGAACTGGTACAGTATCGTCAAGCACACAATCTATAATTCATACGCAGTTTAAAATGCATCCCAGTTGGAACTCTCCTGCTGGGATTTTTTATGGATATGCAAGATCAGCTTTAGATCAAAATTTATTTTCCTACTTTTTCATCAAGCCTAAACCATATTCAGGCCACACTGCTCCTTTGCCAATATTGTTTACAGCATAAGCAACCAATACCAAACTCACCGCGCCCGAAAGCACTGGAAAAAGCAAAAAACTCCAATCATAAGCGGTTCTACTCGCAGTTAATAAAATAACCAATGGATTCGCTCCCGCGGGCGGATGCACACAGCGTAGATATTGCATACCAACAATAGCGAGGCCTACCGCAATTGCAATTGTGAAAATATTAATAGGAAGATATAAAGCAAAAAATAAACCGATTGTCGCAGAAATGACATGACCAAAAATAAGATTGCGTGGCTGGGCCAATGGCGACTGTACTGCTGCGTACAACAGTACACAGCTCGCACCAAAAGGTGCCATGATCCATGCATGATGTGAATACTGCCCAATCAGCAACAAAATAAAGATACTGAGCGTTCCCCCACAAAATCCACGCAGCAAGGCCTGCCCTGATGGTCGAGGTGCTAGTTTCTCTTTACCCGCGAATATATTCATGCTGATTTCCTCTTGATTGATATTAGATACAGCGCGCGCTATAATTAAAATAGTACAGATCTGTACTATTTGTAAATATGCTATTTCAGATGAGGTAAAACCGCGATGTCTAAATCAGCACAGAAAATTTTAAATACTGCAGAACAGCTGTTTAATCAGCAAAGTTTTAGTGCTGTTGGTGTCGATCTGATTCGAGATGAATCAGGCTGTTCTAAAACTACGCTGTATACCTATTTTAAAAATAAGCACCAGCTGGTTTACAGCGTTTTGCAAGCGCGAGATGAACACTTTAGGCAAAGCTTACTGACAGCCATTCAAGAGTTTGAAGGTCTAGAGGCTTTAGAAAAAATTTATGACTGGCATATCCACTGGTTTCAAGCAGATCATTTCAAAGGCTGTCTATTTGTTCGAGCTGTGGGTGAATCAAATGCTGCAGACACAGATATACTTGCCATTTCTCAGGCACATAAACAATGGATCCGTGATTTAATTCAAAGCAAAACTGCCTGCCTTCCTCAGCAGCAGAAAATAAGTGCCTTGTTTTATCTTCAGCTTGAAGGACTCATCAGCACAATATTGGTCGATGGTTTTAATGCCCAAACCTGCAACCAACAAAAAGCGCTGATCTTTCAATTAATCTATTTACTGATGGCTCAGCCTTCAAAATAAAGCACTGTAAATGCCGTATAAAGCCACCACAACCAGTACGGCGCCACAGATTCCCAGTAATTTTGGATAGACTGCTGAGCGCGATAAACGATTAAAAGCTAAATAAACTAAAGACAACGTAGCAAAATCTAGAATAATCCAACTGATGGTTAAAATACTCAGGCTCAAATTTAAATCCGCTGTAATACCTGTAAATTGCGGAAAGAAAGATGCAAAGAAAATAATATCTTTAGGATTAGAAATACCCACCAGCAAGCCTTGCTTAAAGCCACCTTGCGTATCTGGGAGTGCCACCTGACTTTGCTCAGGCTGAGCTTCACGTGCTTCTTTTAAAACCTGTAGACCAATATAAGCAATATAGATACATCCCAGCACCTTAATTGCATTGAGCCATTGCTCATTAATATTCAACGCACCTTTTAAAATCAATACAGAAAATACAATAAGAACCAATGAGGCCAAATTCGTGCCAAAAATCGTTTGTAGGGCTTTTTTATATCCACCTTTTAAACCAGCACTTGCCACCAAAAGCATGACTGGGCCAGGCGTTGCAATCATCACAATCACAGCCACGCAATATAAAAAATATTCAGAGTAGTTCATATTTGTATACCAAGATCAGCTTATATTCCCTCATTAAATAAAAAGAGGACTATTCGTCCTCTTCTTCATATCCTTTCAGTAAATGATGACTAATGCCATCTGCTCGCAAAAAGGCAAAATCATAACTGGCTGTCGCAAGTGCCAACACGCGACGCTCGAATTCTTCCCACAATGGGCGCACTTGTTTGTAGTGAATACCAAGTCCACTATCATCGGTAAAATGACGGTTTTTTTCACACAATTTTAAGGCATGGTACAACTTACGCCCTTTACTCGCATCTGGACGCAGACGCACACGCTTAGACAAAACAAAACCTTCAACATGACGAAGATCTGCAAAGGGCAGCATGGGCACTAAAATTTGATCTAACTGTGCATCTAGGCGCTTCCACACAGCGGTTTGTTGTACTGGATTATAAGTATTCCACTGAATAACTTCATGATTGAATCGGCGACAGCCACGACACACTGCATCACCAAATACCGTTGAACAACGCCCTGCACATGGCGTAAGTGAAGCAATTCGACGGTCATTACTCAAAACAAACTCCTAAAATTCTGCTGTTGCTATTAAAACAAAACACAACGTGAGGCCCCGAATATACACGCAGTTGCACATGAATAGAAGTCATCTGCATGTACTGTTTTACTCGCATATTCCATCAATACACGTTAAAATATGTGCCTTTCGAAATTCCTGTTTTTTTATTTTTCTATTTTGGAGTACTCCATGAACGCTACTGTAGAACAGCTTGCACCTGTAGAACAGCAAGCGACCACAGGTTGGGTTGTTGCCGCGCTATATCAATTTAAAGAAGTTCAAGACGCAGCTGCGTTAAAAGAACGCCTATTGAACTTAGTCGGCTCAATCAATTTGTGTGGTACTCTTATTGTGGCAGACGAAGGTATTAACGGCACTGTTGCGGGCGACCGCGTTGCAGTTGACGCTGTACACCAATTTCTTTTAGACGAAGGCTTTACGTCTATGGAATATAAAGAGTCTCACAGTTCGGAAAAACCTTTCCGTAAAATGAAAATTAAACTCAAAAAAGAAATTGTCACTTTAGGTGTAGAAGTAAAACCACGTGATCTAGTAGGCCATTACTTAGACCCGAAAGAATGGAATGAGCTGATTGCGCGTGATGACGTGATTTTAATTGATACACGTAATGACTATGAATACAAAGCGGGTACGTTTAAAGGCGCGATTGACCCACAAACAGAAACTTTCCGTGAATTTCCAGACTACGTAAAAAAAGAGTTGGAACAACACAAAGATAAAAAAATTGCGATGTTCTGTACAGGCGGTATTCGCTGTGAAAAATCAACATCATTGCTTCTTCAAGAAGGCTTCAATGAAGTTTATCACCTCAAAGGCGGTATTCTTAAATACCTAGAAGAAACCCCAGCTGACGAAAGCATGTGGGAAGGTGAATGTTTCGTATTTGACGGCCGTACCGCAGTAACACATGGCATGGAAGAAGGCGCAAACATTAAATGTCACGCATGTGGTTGGCCACTTGTTCCTGCGGAAGTTGAACTTCCTAGCTACGAGCATGGTGTATCTTGTGTCTACTGCATCGACAAAACAACCGATAAGCAAAAAGAAGGCTTCCGTATGCGTCAATCACAAATTTTAGCGGCTAAACGTAAACGCCTCTAAGTTGTATTGAACTAACAGCTTGAAAAACCCTCCTCAGGAGGGTTTTTTATTGTTCCTTAAATGGCAAGTACATGCTCTAAGTCTGCCTTAAACACAAATTTCATGATTTTGTAACACACAACAAGAACAATATCTTGCATACTCAGATGAGATTTTCCTTTTATTTACCCCTATTACTTTTGGAAGGCCCATGAATTTAACCGAATGGATATTAACCATCATGCAACAGCTCGGTTATTTGGGTATCGCCTTCCTCATGTTTCTAGATAATGTTTTCCCGCCCATTCCCTCAGAAATCATTATGCCTTCTGCGGGTTATACCGCATCGCAGGGCCAGCTTCTGCTCACAGGGGTCATTATTGCAGGAAGTATTGGTTCATTGATTGCAGCCGCTGTACTCTACTGGGTGGGCTATAAGTTCAATAACGAGCATATTTTTCGCTGTGTTGATAAATATGGAAAATATTTATTCATTAAAACAGAAGATGTTAAAACAGCATTGGCTTGGTTTGAGCAATATGGTCATCGTATTGTATTTTTTGGTCGCATGATCCCTGCTGTACGCTCACTGATCAGCATTCCTGCAGGCATGAGCCGAATGCCTTTTTGGAAATTCATGCTTTACAGCGCTTTAGGCACCATTATTTGGACCACCTTTTTAGCCTGTGTTGGCTATTACTTTGGTGAAAACCAAGCACTCATGCATGAAATCTTCAGTCGCGTTGGCTACGTGATTATTGCGATCGCCATCATGATCATCTTATGGATTTTATACCGTCGCCAGCAACGTAAAAAAGCCGCATCACAACAAAAATAAATGCACAGCCAATTGAGTGATATATCAAATCGCTCAATGTCACTTCTACATGAATAAACAATCCCTTATACTCATTCATCACAAAAAAAATGCTTAACACCCTACTGTGGTGACGCCTTATACCAATAACATTCGAACCTAAAACTGATGAAAAAATACATTATATATTTTGCTATAACCTATTTAATCGCTATGGCCATCATGGCAGTAATTATTTATTTCTTTAACCTACCTAACGGTACATCTGTTGCCTGCATCATGACTGCAGGCTTTGTAACTGCCAATAAATTCGTGCAAGACCATCAAAGAGCGCCTGAAGCAGCAGAGAAAATACAACTCATCTGGGGGTGTCTTGCAACCTCTATTGCAATCAGTCTCATCACCACCATCATCATTATACTTGTAGTATTTAAATCGCTTGCTATTTTCACTTTATTCACAGCACTACCACTTTGGATCATCTGTGTTGCAGTCGGCTTTACCTTATTTATTCATTATTTAATTCTTGCCATGAGTTTTGGCTGGATGGCAAATAATGCCGTCAAAGGTTTACAAAAACAAAAACAAAAGCAAAAGCAAAAGCAAAAGCAAAAGCAACGTAAATCCAAAATAAGCTGAACGACAAACTTATATAAAAAAAGCACCAAACTCGGTGCTTTTTTTATAACTTATTTGAATTAGTTTGGTGTGTGATACATCAAATACAATTCGTTTAAGTTCTCTGGAATCTCTTCTGCAAGCTCATCCATTAATTGACCATTACGGCGGAAGGTTTCCATTTGAGGATCTTCTTCATCAATACCGCTAAACACCATAATTGGCAAAGTCAAATCAACTAATTGTTCTTCAAATTCAGGCGCGAACCATGCTTCTTCATTTAAGAACATTGCATCAACAAAACCAACGCTCCAGTCGCCTAGGCTTGACTCTACGTCTGCTTCTTCCACTTCAAAAGGAAATGAAATTCCTTCTTCATTGGCTAAGTTTTGACGCAGTGATTCTAACCAAGCTTTCACCTGAGCAATAATGTCTGCAGGAACTTTTTTATGGTTATTGTCAAATAGTTCTTCTAACCATTTGTCAAATTGCGGGCCAACTGCAATTGCACACAAAAAACCATGAGTTGCAGCAAAATCCAGACCAAACTCATTCTGATCGCCGTCTAGATAGTCGCTCAAACGGTCTAAATCTAAAGCACTCATTTTACATCCACAAACATAGAAACTTAATGTGTAAGCATAGCATTTAAAAACACTACGCCAAAACTGATTTTAGTCGTCTTCATCGCCAAAATCGTCGTCATCGTCAAAGTCATAGTCAAAATCTTTGAGTTCACGCTCTAAACGACGTTGTGCAAGAAGTTCATCAATCAAGCGACGTTTTTCTAGCGATTCTTTAGCGCTAATTTTTCCGCCGGCCTCATCGAAATTAACATCATCATCACCGTAGTTATCATCTAGTTCAAAATCTGTCGAAGACACTGAAACTACCTCATAATGAAAAAATTTAAAGGGGTCTAGGCGCTATTTATATGGGTTATAGAACCTTGTCAAGTTTTATTTGTATTTTTAGCTGTTAAAGCCGTAAATTAGGCTTTTTTCTTAACCTAAGTTATGGCATGATATAATCCACCCTGCGTCTTTCAGTTTTATGAATATCGAGATGATTTCATCTGACCAAATACGTACGGGATGAACTTGAAAACAACAATTTCAGCCCCACCTAAATTACTGAATTTAATTTTTTAATATTCCATCGAATCGTCTTTCAAATAAGACTGAATATTTGATGGAATAAGCAAGCTATTGATAAATTTTTATTGAGATGAATCGTATAAGTCTACTATACGATTTTTTACTGTCACAGATTCAACGAAGAGTAAGCATAGATGAGCGATATGAATTCCCCTACTTCACAAGTAGCGGCGCTGATTAGCCGAGGCAAAGAACAAGGTTACTTAACTTTCGCTGAGGTCAACGATCATCTCCCGGATTCAATCACAGAAAGCGAACAGATTGAAGACATCATTCAAATGTTGAATGACGTTGGTATTCCTGTACATGACCGTGCACCTGAAACTGATGATGCCATGTTTGAAGGTGGCAGCGACGCAACGGATGAAGTTGCTGAAGAAGAAGCCGCTGCTGTACTTGCATCAGTTGAAAATGAACCAGGCCGTACCACTGACCCTGTACGTATGTATATGCGTGAAATGGGTACAGTTGAACTCCTTACACGCGAAGGCGAAATTAGCATTGCAAAACGTATCGAAGAAGGTATTCGTGACGTTTTAAATTCAATCGCTTATTGGCCAAACGCAGTTGAAGTCGTTTTAAAAGAATATAAAGATTATGAAGCAGGTGAACGTCGTCTTGCTGATATTTTATCGGGTTACCTAGACCCTGAAACTGACGATGATATTCCTGAAGTTTTAGAAGATGAGTCTGAAGATCTAGACGAAGACGATGCATCATCAAACAAATCAACCAAAGATGTAAAATTGGATGATGATGATGAAGACGAAGAATCTGAAAGTGATGACGACTCTGAAGGTGATTCAGGCCCAGACCCTGAAATTGCCAAAGCACGTTTTACTGAACTAGAAAATGCGTGGACCAATACCAAATTACTGGTTGAAAAACATGGTCGTAACAGTAAAGAAGGCAAACAAGCACTCGAAGATTTAGCTTCTGTGTTTATGATGTTTAAATTTACACCGCGCCTATTTGATATCATTAGTGAAATGATTCGCGGTACACACGAACAAATTCGTACCTCAGAACGTGAAGTGATGCGTTATGCAGTACGTCGTGGTCGTATGGATCGTACGCAATTCCGTACCTCATTCCCAGGTCAAGAATCAAACCAAGCATGGTTAGATGAGCAAATTGCGAAAGCACCTGCAGAAATGAAAGGCTACTTAGAAAAAGTACGCCCTGATATTTTAGCTTTCCAGCAAAAAATCTCAGACATTGAAAAAGACCTTAATTTAAGCGTTAAAGAAATTAAAGAAATTTCTAAACGTATGGCTGTAGGCGAAGCGAAAGCACGCCGTGCTAAAAAAGAAATGGTTGAAGCGAACTTACGTCTTGTAATCTCGATTGCGAAAAAGTATACCAACCGTGGTCTACAATTCCTCGACTTGATTCAAGAAGGTAACATCGGCTTGATGAAAGCGGTAGATAAGTTTGAATACCGCCGTGGTTATAAGTTCTCGACTTATGCAACATGGTGGATTCGTCAGGCAATCACGCGTTCTATTGCCGATCAAGCACGTACGATTCGTATTCCTGTGCACATGATTGAAACCATTAACAAGATCAACCGTGTATCTCGTCAATTGCTTCAAGAAATGGGCCGTGAGCCAACACCTGAAGAATTGGGCGAACGTCTAGAAATGGACGAAGTCAAAGTACGTAAAGTACTTAAAATTGCCAAAGAGCCGATTTCTATGGAAACGCCGATTGGCGATGACGAAGATTCGCATCTTGGTGATTTCATTGAAGATGGTAACATTACCTCTCCAATTGATGCCGCAACATCTGAAGGCTTAAAAGAAGCAACACGCGAAGTACTGGAAAACTTGACTGAACGTGAAGCGAAAGTGTTGAAAATGCGTTTTGGTATTGATATGCCTACCGACCACACTTTGGAAGAAGTTGGTAAACAGTTTGACGTAACACGTGAACGTATCCGTCAGATTGAAGCAAAAGCATTACGTAAATTACGTCATCCTTCTCGCTCTGAACACTTACGTTCATTCCTTGAGAATGACTAACCCATCAGTGGGATAATACAGGCTTGAATATGGGGGAAGCTCCCCCATAATAAGAGCATGTAGCAAATGAATCAAAATACCTGCACATTGCAGGTATTTTTAATATTGAGGTGTCCTATGACTGACATGACTGATCGTACTCCATCACGTGAATTACAAGAGCATCTTTGGGTCTTCCCAATGGACTACCCGATTAAACTCATTGGTAATGCAGGCGATGAATTACGCCAAGCAGTAAATGAAATTTTCGTGAAACATTTTCCAGAATTTGATGGTGCAAAAATGACTGTAACACCATCACGGACAGGGAAATACCACTCAATTACTGCACAGCTACGTTTTGAAGAACTTGAGCAAGTACATGCTGTCTATGCAGACCTTGCAGCTTGTCCACTGATCAAAACAGCACTCTAAGAAAAACACGCTTTCGGGCGTGTTTTTTTATGCAAACCCCACCAAACGAACAGACAAAATCTGTCCATTCTCGTCCCCTATCCCATCCAATTTATCTATAATAGATTTTTATCATGCATTCCTTAAGGACTTAAAATCGTGGAGATTGAGGCTAAACCACAACTGATCATTCGTCATTACACTCAGTTAACCTCTTATGAAGAGCGTTTTCTGGAAATGAAACAATTGACCGAACAACGTGACGAACACACACCAGATGAATTGTGGATTTTGCAACATCATGATGTCCTTACACAGGGCCAAGCGGGCAAACCAGAACATATTTTATTGCACAGTGACATCCCCGTTGTACAAAGCGATCGCGGTGGACAAGTCACTTGGCATGGCCCAGGTCAATTGGTGGCTTACTTCATGTTTGATTTAAATCGCTTAGGCTGGAATGTACGTACTCTGGTCAGCTATGCTGAAAACCTCATGATTGATCTGCTTAAAAAATATGGCATTGAAGCATACGCCAAAGCAGATGCACCCGGTGTATATGTAGACGAGCGTAAAATTGGCTCACTCGGCTTTAAAATCCGCAAAGGTCGCTCTTATCACGGACTAGCACTGAATATTGACTGTGATTTATTTGGCTTCCATACCATCAATCCATGCGGTTATGCAGGTTTAGAAATGGTCCGCGTACAGGATCTGGTAACAGACTACCCTAAATTTGAAAACTTATGCGTCGATATGATTGAAACATTGCAGAACAGCGGTTACTTTAAAGACGTTCAGGTCGAACAAAAATAAAGCCTTTGCTTTCATACATAAAATAAATTAGAGTATTTACTCTAAATAAATAATATTTTGAAAAGGGATGAATACGTGATTGCAACTAAATCCGTCAAGCCCGCTTTGCAGCTAGCCTATGTCAAACTCATGATGGATGTGATTGGCAGAGGCTTAGTGATGGCGAGTCAAGTCGATGCAGAAGTTAAGCAGGAAGTCGCTCAGTTTCCAGATCATTTCACACTCTCAATGAATGTATTCCCCAATGGGCCTGCATTCATTGCACGTGTGACGGCAAATAAACAATTAGAATTGGTTCCTGATTTAGCAACAAAGCCAGATTTAACCATTACCTTTAAGCATCTTAATCATGCATTTTTAGTATTTTCTTTCCAAGAAAGTACTGCGCAAGCATTTGCCAATGACCGCATGATTGCTAATGGTGATATTTCTTATGCGATTCGACTGGTTCGTTGCCTAAATAAAATGGAAGCGCTGATTTTGCCAAAACTGGTTGCAGAGCTGGCAGTCAAAGAATATCCAAGCGATTTAAGCCTAAAAGAAAAATTAACTGGAGCTGCAAATATCTATCTTAAGGTAGCTCAATCCTATTTCAAGCGGAGCGCATAACACATGGCTAAACCATATTACGAATTTTTTTGTCCAGTTAAAGTCATTGCTGGGCATGCGGCGCTAGAGCATATCCCTTTTGAACTTGCAACTTTAGGTGCTACTCGTCCCTTAATTATTACAGACAAAGGCGTACGCAGTAACAACCTATTAGCACCGATTGAAGCAGCTTTTGAATCTACAAATGCCGTTATTGGGCATATTTTTGACGATGTACCACCCGATTCAAGCCTTGAAACTGTACGTAAAGCCGCTCAGCTTTATCGCGATAACAATTGCGACGCGATTATTGCTGTCGGTGGTGGTTCAGTCATTGATACCTCTAAGGCCACTAATATTTTAGTGTCTGAAGGTGGTGATGACCTGCTGAAATATTCGGGTGCACATAATCTGCCAAAACCTTTAAAACCTTTTTTTGTGATTCCAACCACATCAGGCACAGGCTCAGAAGTGACCATGGTTGCCGTGGTTTCCGATAACCAAAAAAATGTCAAAATGCCGTTTGCATCTTATTACTTGATGCCACATGCAGCTATTTTAGATCCGCGTATGACGCAAACTTTGCCACCGCACCTCACTGCGATGACGGCAATGGATGCCATGACACATGCAGTAGAAGCCTATACCTGCCTTGCAGCCAATCCAATTTCTGATGCTTATGCAACAGCAGCCGTTAAAAAGGTAAGTAATCATTTATTTAACGTACTGGATAACCCAACTGATGCACAAGGCCGCTTAGAATTAGCTCAAGCATCTACAATGGCAGGCATTGCATTTTCAAACTCGATGGTTGGCTTAGTACATTCTCTTGGTCACGCTTTAGGTGCAGTTGCACATCTGCCCCACGGCTTATGTATGAATCTATTTTTGCCTTATGTACTGGAATACAACAAAGAAGTGAATGCCGATAAAATCGCAGATCTTTTACTTCCACTTGCTGGCCCAGATATTTACTCGCAAACCCCTGCTCACTTACGTGCAGATAAGGCGATTTCAACTATTTTAGCCATGCGTGATCGTATCTATAGCCTAACAAAATTACCACGTACACTGAGTGAGACTGGCAAAGTAACTCAAGCTCAGCTCGACGATGTTGCAGAAAAGGCTTTAAATGATGGTTCGATCATTTACAATCCGAAAGAAGCAACACTCAAAGATTTAAAAACTATCTTAGAAAAAGCTTGGTAATTACTGAAAAATAAGCCAATATAGCGAAAATTCCAGCCTGATGTTTTTTTAAGCATCAGGCTTTTATCTGTAAGCCTTAAAAACAGCGACTTTCACTTTATCTTCATGTAAGTTGGCATGTTTTCTGCTCAGAAAAGAAATAAAATCACTGGCAAAAATTTACATCTTGGAGTAAATTGGCGCGCTTTTGTTTCAAAATGTAGGGGGGATCGTTCGTCTCAAACGATCCTGACACAATAAGACTGATCCTTGATCAACGATTAAGAGGATAACGCCGTTGACAAATTTATCTGGGACTCAATCGGCAGCTAAACTGCAAAAAACACTCGGGCTTTGGCACATCATTATCATTGGTTTGGCCTATATCCAACCGATGACCTTATTTGACACGTTCGGATTAGTATCTGAAGAAAGTCATTTTCATGTGCCTACCTCTTATATTATTGCTTTAATTGCAATTTTATTTACGTCTATTAGCTATGGTCATATGATCCGTCGCTACCCTTCTTCGGGTTCGGCATATACCTACGCACAAAAGTCAATTCACCCAAACGTCGGTTTTATGGTGGGTTGGTCGTCTTGGCTTGACTATTTATTGTCGCCAATGGTCAACATTATTTTGGCCGTTATTTATCTTGAAGCATTATTCCCGTCTGTAAATCATTGGGTTTGGGTCATTGTGCTTACAGCATTTATGACGGGTGTTAACCTTCGTGGTGCACGCTTTGTTGCCAACTTTAACAGCTTAATTGTATTGATTCAGCTGATCGTGATTGGCGCATTTACGTGGTTGGTATACAGCAAGCTTCAAGCTGGATTCAATGCAGATGGCCCAATTACAGCAGAAACACGTGCGCAATTGTGGAGTCTCGAACCATTTTGGAATGAACTCACTAGCGTTGGTGCCCTCATTACTGGTGCAACTTTACTGTGTTTCTCATTTACCGGTTTTGACTCATTAAGTTCACTGGCTGAAGAAACCAAAGATACTGAAAAAACCCTACCTAAAGCGATTTTCTTAACAGCGCTGATTGCAGGTGTAATTTTCATTATCAGTACTTATTTCATGCAATTGTACTTCCCTTCTGCACCAGGAACGTACTTTAAGAATATTGCCGAAACACAACCAGAAATTTTACTGCTTGTTGGTGGTTCATTATTCCAATCGTATGTACTTGCATTTGCAATCGTTACCGTTATGGCATCAGGGATCTCTGCGCATGCAGGTGTATCACGTTTAATGTATGTTATGGGTCGTGATGGCGTAATTAACAAGAAGATCTTTGGTCATATCAGTCCAAAAAGCTTCACACCGTCTTATAACATTATCATTGTAGGCGTTGTTGCTTTAACTGCTGGTTTCATGGATCTTGATATTGTGATTTCTATGATCAGCTTCGGTGCCTTAACTGCCTTTACGTTTGTGAACCTTTCTGTCATTTCACGCTATGCACTACGTGATGGTCGTACTAAAAACTTCAAGGATATCTTCAGTTTTGTCGTCATCCCAATGTGTGGTTTCCTCAGTATCTTTGCCATGTGGTTAGAGATTGAAGAAACAGCATTGAAATATGGTTTATGGTGGGCGATGTTTGGTATCTTGTACTTAGGCTACAAAACTAAGGGCTTTAAACACCCTGCACCACAGCATAATGAATTTGAATAATTTTAAGATAATTCATGCTTAATTAATCAAATAAATTCTTTTTCCGTCCAACGGGACGGAAAAAGAACACTTCAAAATAACTAACTTCTCAATAATCTAAAGACTCTTCCGTGCCTATTCTCTAAAAATATTGCTTTAAAATATCCACTCAAACCTTTACGTAATATATTTTCTTAACGTAAGCGGCAATTAAAGCCCATGCGCGTATCCACAATATTATCTTTATAGCCCAAGCTTTGAATAAATAAATTTCGATCGGTCAAAAGCTTCTGATCTTGCTCACTCAAACGTTCACGATTAGTAACAGCACTATTAAACATTTCATCGACTGTACGTTGAAAAATACCGCAGACTTCTTGTCGCTTGGTTTTATTCAATTGACGCCCCAACAAAAAGCTACGTTCAAAGTCCTTATCTGTCAAAGTCTTCCCCCAATCTTCAATACGCTGGTTCTGACGTTGCATCATTTGTGCTAAACCTTGCTCCATTTCGGCAGAAGTGATTGGAGAGACAGTTGTTGTTGCTTGTGTAGCACTCGCACTCGGCTCGCTATCTGTAGCACTAGATGCATACTGAGAGAACAAAAAACTAACGAACAACATACTACTTACATTGATCCATTGGCGATATTTCAAAATCATCCCTCATCAGCTCAGTTTTTATTGTTTTTAGTTATACACAGTTTCAACATCAAGCAAAATATTCAACACATTTTACTTACATAAAACACAAACTTTAGTCCCGCCTTTTGCTTATGAAATGGCATAAAAAAACCACTCTTTCGAGTGGTTTTTTTATGGAGTTTTAAACCAGTTCTTTAAAATCTTGCTGACGCCATGCTTCGTATAAAATCACAGCCGTCGCATTAGATAAATTTAGACTGCGCGAATTCGCAGCCATTGGTAAGCGAATCCAATGAGACTGTGGGAACATTAAACGTACATCTTCAGGTAAACCACGTGTTTCTGGCCCCATCAGCAAGGCAACAGGACGGTTTAAATTAGAAGTATGTGGCGTTTCTGTCCCTTTGGTCGTCAAAGGATAAATCGCATCTGCTGCAATGCCTACGCTATCTAAATGTGCTAGACACTCAGCAAAATTTTCCCATACTTTCATGTGTGCCCATTCATGATAATCCAATCCAGCACGACGCAATTTTTTATCATCTAACTCAAAACCTAATGGCTTGACCAGATGTAATTGCGCTCCTGTATTGGCACATAAACGAATGATATTCCCTGTATTTGCTGGAATTTCTGGCTCGTATAAAACAACATGAATCACAGGATTTACTCTACTCTTTTCAATGTCGCAAGGCGCTTAGCCTTGCCACTGTAATTGTTCACGCAAGCGTACTACTTCACCAATAATGGTTAGCGTTGGCGCTTGTATTTGATGATCACTCACTTTGGAGGCAATATCTGCCAGCGTTCCCACCACCACTTTTTGATCAGGTGTAGTGCCTTTAGACACCAAAGCCACTGGCATATCTGCACGTTGACCATGTTCAATCAAGCGTTGGCAGATTTTTTCCAATCCAACCAAGCCCATATACAGCACAAGTGTTTGGTTTTCATAAACCAATTCTTGCCAAGGGAGTTCAGGTGAACCTTCCTTTAAATGGCCCGTTAAGAAACGTACACTTTGCGCATAATCACGGTGCGTTAAAGGAATACCCGCATAAGCAGAACAGCCAGAGGCTGCGGTAATTCCTGGTACAACTTGGAAAGCAATACCTGCTGCAAACAGCTCTTCAATTTCTTCACCGCCACGTCCAAATATAAACGGATCGCCACCTTTTAGGCGACAAACACGCTTACCTTGCTGTGCATATTGAACCAATAAGGCATTAATACCTTCTTGGGGTACAGCATGGTTTGAACGCGCCTTACCCACATAGATTTTTTCTGCATCACGACGACACAAATCCATGATTGGGGCAGAGACCAAACGGTCGTAAATCACCACATCAGCTTGTTGCATCAGACGTAAGGCTTTCAACGTCAAAAGCTCTGGATCGCCCGGCCCTGCACCAACCAAATACACCTCACCTTTCGGCTTGGTCCATTCAATTAAAGCTTGTTCAATTAAACGATCTGCCTCAGCAAGATTGCCATTAAACACCTGCTCTTTGAGTGGACTGGCGTATAAGTCCTCCCAAAAAATACGGCGTTCATCTGGATTGATAATTTTGGCTTTTACGACACTGCGCCATTTACCTGAAAACTCGGCCAAAGCTCCCATTCCATGCGGAATACTGGCTTCAAGCTGGGTACGAATTTGACGAGATAACACAGGTGATGTGCCATTACTGGCAATAGACACAACCAACGGTGAACGATCTATAATGGCTGGGACCATAAAACGACAATATGGCGGATCATCAACACTATTTACCAACACATTCTCAGCTTCACAGGCTTCAAATACATGACGATTGACTTCAGCATGATCTGTAGCCGCAATCACCAAGCGATATTGACGCAGTCGTATGTCAGCACTGAATGGTGCTTGTACATATTGCCCCTGCGATTGCTCAACGATCTCTAATAAGTTAGCTTCAATTGCTGGTGCAACAACATTGACTACCGCGCCTGCTTTGGCCAATAAGACTGCTTTACGATAGGCAATATGACCACCGCCAACAATCAGACAAGGTTGCTGTTGCAACTTTAACGAGATTGGAAAAATATCCACAAGAGACCTCAAAAAAACTATATCTGACTGCTTAAAAAAAAGTGCACACTTTTGTGTGCACTTGATTCAACTCGAACTTAGTCGATGTAAGTTTTACCACCCATGTATGGACGTAATACTTCTGGAATTTCAATCGAACCGTCTGCACGTTGGTAGTTTTCCATCACTGCAAGCAAAGTACGACCGACAGCCAAACCTGAACCATTAAGTGTATGCACAAATTCAGTTTTCTTTTGGTCTGCACGGTAACGCGCTTTCATACGACGTGCTTGGAAATCACCCATGTTTGAACATGAAGAAATTTCACGATAAGTATTTTGGCTCGGCACCCAAACTTCTAAATCGTAAGTCTTGGTTGCACCAAAGCCCATATCACCACCACAAAGAATAATTTTACGGTATGGCAAACCTAAAGCTTGCAAAATACCTTCTGCATGGCCTGTAAGGTCTTCTAGCGCTTGCATAGAAGTTTCAGGTTTTACAATCTGAACCATTTCTACTTTGTCAAATTGGTGCTGACGGATCAGACCACGTGTATCACGACCGTATGAGCCTGCTTCACTGCGGAAACACGGTGTATGCGCCGCATAGCGAAGTGGTAAACGATCTGCATCAATGATTTCATCACGGACAAAGTTCGTTACTGGCACTTCAGCTGTAGGAATTAAATAAAATTCTTTTTCGCCTTGAAGCTTGAATAAATCTTCTTCAAATTTAGGCAACTGGCCTGTACCACGTAAAGAATCCGCATTAACAAGATAAGGTACGTACGCCTCTGTATAGCCATTTTGCTCAGTATGCGTATTTAACATGAACTGAGTAATCGCACGTTGTAAACGCGCTAAAGGCCCTTTTAATACACTAAAACGCGAACCTGTTAATTTTGTTGCAGTTTCAAATTCCAAACCGCCCATCATTTCGCCAAGGTCAGTATGGTCTTTGATTTCAAAATCAAATGTACGTGGTGTACCCCACTTTAGAATCTCAACGTTATCCGCTTCGTCTTTACCTTCTGGTACAGACTCATCTGGCAAGTTTGGAATCGATAATGATTTTTCTTCTAACTCTGCTTGTAATTCTGCTAAAGCAACTTCAGCGGCTTTAATTTCATCACCAATAGCTGACATACGCGCCATAATTTCAGAAGCATCTTCGCCTGCTTTTTTAAGCTGACCCACTTGCTTCGCACCCGCATTACGCTCTGCTTGCAAAGATTCAGTTTTTGATTGAATTTCTTTACGACGTGCTTCAAGTGATGCCCACTCTTCTACATTTAATTGCACACCACGTTTAGCTAAGGCTAAATTTACAGCCTCAATATTATTTCTGAGTAATTTCGGGTCGATCATAGCCAGTCTTGGAATAAGAAAAAAACTGGCTATAGTGTAAGCTCTTCATGCTAAAAAATACAGTGACTGGGCATACAGCTGTGCCTTATTAGAACAATATTGCGAAGATTTTGTACAAATCCTCATCGCGATTATTGATTGTTATATTTTGGCAAACTTGGCAAATATTGCGCCTGAATCACTTCACCCGCAGATTCATAGGGCAATTTAAGCTCAGACATTCCCTCAGCATAGCTGGCCAATTCATACAATGGATAAACAAACATCAGACCATTCGGGCCATAATAAAAATTATCGCTGAGTTTTAACTGCGCCTTTTCAATTTTATGGTTATATAACCAGTTGATATTGGCATCATAGAGTGAATCTAGTACTTTTTGCTCCGCACCTTTTTTCAATATATCTTGTAAAGACAATCGTTTATGCGTTTTTAAATCAAAATTTACATATTCAATATGATACATACCATGTGCAGCCCCTGCACTGTAGCTATAGCTATAAATTGCAAACGTCGCAAGATTATACTGCTGACCAATATAACGAACAGACATATTTTGCTGATTTAAACCCGCTTGACTCCCTTCAGAAACATCCACCTTTTGTGGCGCATGTTCTGCAAATGCAATCGGTTCAGCCTTACGAATACGATCATTAAAATAATCATCGATCCAAGGCACACCCGACTCAACGGTTTGCAACACAAACTGAGTACAACCTTCTTTTTCACAAACATTCTTCTGGTAATTCGCTACATTCACCGCTTTAACTTGTAACAACGGAACAGATGGTGTCTCAGCGACCACAGGCGCAGATGCTGCAGCCTCTTGATCTTTTTTAGGTAAGTCATGGCGCTGACAACCTACAAACATTGTCGCCAGCAAGGTCATTAACAACACTGGTTTAAGTTGTACTGAGTTCATCCGAAATCCCTATGGTTATTTCTAGCCGAAGTAAAGTTGAATTTTCACATTATTCAAAGTCAAAAGTATAGCCAAAACACCAAAGCTCCTAAAAATAATTCATTGATGCATCAGCGTTATATACTTAACTCACTCAGCATAGACATAAAAAAAGCAAGCCTCAGCTTGCTTTTTGTATCTCAGATTTATTCAAGATCATCATCTTACTGATCAATAATATCTGTGCCTTTTGGCGGGGTAAAATTAAAGGTCGATGCTGGAATAGACGCATTCACTTTTACATTATTAAAGCGCACATAAGTGGTTTGACCTAAAGAATCCGCTAAAATCATTAAGTTTGGTGCTTTATTGACACCAAAGCTGATGGTTAAACTTTGAAAAACACCATCTTTTTGTTTTGGATATAGCGTGTAGTAAGTTTTAGCTTTGTTTGGCTGTGTTACACGATATGACTGCATAATTTGATTGGTATTACCCGAAAGTAACAATGCAGGTGTATTTGCAACTTGATCATCCAAACCTTGTCTTACTGCTTGCTGTAAGTCTGGATCATAAATCCATACCGTCTTACCCGAAGTCACAATAGTCTGCTTAGATGGGCTGGTGGTTTCCCAGTAAAATTTACCTGGGCGTTCAACCTTCATCACCCCTTTAAAAGTTTGATTCATGTGCTGTGCAGATAAACCTTTTTTCTGCACAGGCTTTGCACCTGCAGTTGCTTTAGAAGTTTGCTCAAATGTTGCACTTAGACTACGAATGCCATTTAACTGCTTAACTAAGCTTGCTGTCGCTTGCTGCTCCGACGCTGCTGTAGCAGCAAACACAGTCGTACTCATGGCTGGTGCTAACATTACTACACCCAATGTCATTGCACATACGGTTTTACGAAGCATTTTCATAATTCACCTTTTCTAATATTTGCGTGATCGCAATTTCAATCTATGCACACATCTTAAACCAATTTGAATCACTAAAATGAGAGAAAATAAGAAGTTTTGTATTGTTATTAATGCAAAATGCATAGTTTTATTCATCATGATGAAGACGTTTGTCAAATTTTAAGCATAAAAAAACCCACTTTACAGTGGGCTTTTTTCTATATCAGCGATTAAGCGTCAACAGATACGTAGCGACGGCCAAACTGACCTTTCACTTCAAATTTTACTACGCCATCAGCAGTAGCAAAAAGTGTATGGTCACGACCCATACCTACGTTTTGACCAGCGTGGAATTCAGTACCACGTTGACGAACGATGATGTTACCAGCAGTCACAGATTGACCACCGTAGATTTTAACACCCAACATTTTTGGGTTCGAGTCACGACCGTTTTTAGTCGAACCACCGGCTTTTTTAGATGCCATGTCTCTTTACTCCTCGTAATTAGCCTGAAATAGCTGTAATTTTCAACTCAGTGAACCATTGACGGTGACCTTGTTGTTTACGATAGTGTTTACGACGACGCATTTTGATGATGCGGATTTTGTCGTGGCGACCATGGCTTACTACTTCAGCAGTAACAGTAGCGCCAGCAACAACTGGAGCACCGATTTGAATGCTGTCGCCGTTTACAAGCATCAATACGTCATCAAACGTAATTGTTGAGCCAGTTTCAGCTTTCAATAATTCTACTTTAAGGGTTTCACCCTCAACTACACGGTGTTGTTTACCACCGCTTTGGATAACTGCGTACATAACGTACTCCAAACATGCCCGTGTCGTCGTGCCGATAAAGGAATATACCGATCTTAATACGATCGCCACTGGGGTTATACAAGGGCAAGGATTTTAAGTGATAATAGAACAAACAACAAGTCATTTGCACAAAAAATTATCTAGAATTAACGATTATTTAATAAACAATATCTTAGAACATGATTAAATATTGCTTAAGGCTTATACTTCTTTGAAAAATGACATAGATTTTTAAAAACTATTCGTTACTATAGTCCTTATAAACATAAGCACATGCGCTATTATTGCCAGAAATCAGCCATGTGCATTCGCATAGGGAGATTAGAAGGATGATATTTGTCGCATGAAAGCCTTATGCTTGCGACAAAACTGGTCGCTTCTATCTGTAAATACCACCACAATTGCTCTTTTAAAATTTAGAGTAATTTCAAACCAAATGAGGTTTTTCTTCACATGACCATCGACTTTAAGCAAGATATTCTCGCTCCTGTTGCAACTGATTTTGCCGCGATGGACACATTTATTAATGAAGGAATTACCTCAAAAGTGGCTTTAGTCATGGCCGTAAGTAAGCATGTTGTAGAAGCAGGCGGTAAACGCATGCGTCCAATTATGTGTTTACTGGCAGCCAAAGCGTGTGGTGCAGAAGATTTAGAAAAACACCGTAAATTAGCCGCAATTATTGAAATGTTGCACACAGCAACGCTTGTTCATGATGACGTGGTTGATGAATCTGGTTTAAGACGTGGTCGTCCGACAGCAAATGCAACATGGAACAATCAAACTGCGGTATTAGTGGGCGATTTTCTTATTTCTCGTGCTTTTGACTTATTGGTTGATTTAGACAATATGGTCTTGCTCAAAGACTTTTCGACTGGAACTTGCGAAATTGCTGAAGGCGAAGTCCTACAATTACAAGCACAGCATCAACCAGATACAAATGAACAGACCTATTTAGATATTATTCACGGCAAAACTTCACGTTTGTTTGAATTAGCAACTGAAGGTGCTGCTATTTTGACAGGCACACAGGACTACCGTGAACCGCTACGCAAATTTGCGGGTCACTTTGGTAATGCCTTCCAAATTATTGATGATATTTTAGATTACACCTCAGATGCTGAAACATTAGGTAAAAATATTGGTGATGATTTAATGGAAGGTAAACCAACTTTACCTTTAATCTCAGCATTGAAAAATACACAAGGTGAAGAACACGACATTATTCGTCGTAGTATTGCCACTGGTGGAACAGCAGATTTAGAGCGCGTGATTGCTATCGTACAAAGCTCAGGCGCACTCGATTACTGCAGCAAACGTGCTGAGGAAGAAACACAAGCAGCATTAAATGCACTGCAAGCTCTACCCGATACAATTTACCGCCAAGCGCTGATGAATTTGGCACAGTTGGCACTTCATCGAATTCAGTAATCTTTTATCATTTTTACTTTGCCTATGCATATAAATTTCAACGATTTATTTTTATCTATGCAACATCAGCTCGAGCAACCTCGGGCTGTGTTAGATGACCAATTACTGATTGATCTCGTTGATCGTATCCGTCCAGAAAACAGTAAAAATAACGAAGAAATACATACGAAGTTTAATGCTTTTTTACAAGCACTCCTACTAACACCAGATGCAGCATCTACACTGCAAAGCTTTGTTTTAAAGCTCATTAGCCAATATAAGCAAACAGGACTGTATGCTGATACAGGTATTTTATCGCTCGATGGCTTTTGGAATCAGCTCTCACAACGTCTAGGTGCACATTTTTTACCGCTGATTAATGATCAAAGCCAGTTACAAGACCTAGTCCGCCGTGTATTTCACGAACGTAGTGATAAATATTGGCTTGATCAAATTGATGCGCATGAATGGCAAAAGCTGTTTAAGCTTCTCAATCAAGGCCACAGTAACCAAGACGAAAAAAAACAAATTCGCCGTGAATTAATTAAAGCTATAACGGTACTGTCCTATCGTGTGAGTGGAATTGGTTTATACCCCGAGTTTATTAATGCACAGCCAGATTTAACCGAATACGAATCGCCTTTTTTGGTTCAAAACCGAGAAATAAACGAATTTATTCATCAATATAAACAACTTCACCAATCGACAGAACTCATGCATGCAGTTGTGCCACCCGACGCATCACAAGCGCTCGTCATGTTGGATCAATGTCGTGAAGTCGTCCTTAAAATTCGCCGTGCCACTAAACGAATTGGCGTGAGCGTCAGCCTCACCTATTTGTTGTCTTTATTAGAACAGTGCCTCGACCGCGTAGAACTTCTCTTAAAACTCATTGTTGAAGAAGACAACGAGCGTTACTTTGCCTTAGGCACACTCCTTGCAGATATCACTGATGCAATCTACAGTGAGCAAAGCGTACGCTCTTTACTGGCAACCAACAGTGAATTGATGGCCTTACAGGTCACAGAAAATGCCAGTAAAACTGGTGAACATTATGTAAGTACAGACAAAAAAGGCTTTTTTTCGATGTACAAATCGGCAGCAGGTGCCGGTGTGATTATTGCCATTATGGCAACACTTAAAACCCTGATGGCACGCGTATCGATGGCCCCGTTAATGCAGGCCTTTAGCTATAGCATGAATTATTCTTTAGGCTTTATGCTCATACATGTGATGCACTTTACCGTAGCTACCAAACAGCCAGCTATGACAGCGGCAGCACTTGCAGCCACAGTACAACATCGTAAAGGCTCAAAGACCACGCAAATTGCAGAATTGGCCGCCCTGATTATTAATATTATCCGCACTCAATTTATTGCAATTCTAGGTAATATTTCAATTGCGATTCCCGTGGCCGCGCTCATTGTGATGTTTTGGGATGTGGTGTTACATGAACACCTCATGACACATGCCAAAGCAACCAAAACTTTGCATGACCTCAACCCCTTTACCTCTTTGGCCGTTCCCCATGCAGCCATTGCGGGTATTTGCTTGTTTTTGTCAGGCCTGTTGGCAGGGTATTTTGACAATATGGCCATTTATCGTAAGGTTGGGCCTCGAATTAAAGCTCATCCTAAGCTGAAAAAAATAATGAGCCAAGAGCGCTTAAACGCCTTTGCAGCCTATATTGAACGGAATTTAGGTGCTTTAGCAGGTAACTTCTTATTCGGGATTATGCTCGGCAGTATGGGCACTATTGGCTATATTTTAGGTCTACCTTTAGATATTCGACACATTGCTTTTGCGTCTGCCAATTTTATTCAAGGCTTAATGCAAATTAATGGTAGCCCAGATATCGGACTCATTATTGTGTCCTTTATGGGCGTACTCATGATTGGTTTAACCAACTTATTTGTGAGTTTTACTTTAACCATTATTGTGGCACTTCGTGCACGTCGTGTACGATTTGAACAATGGAAACCGCTCGCAAAACTAGTGCTAACACATTTCCTCACACGTCCAAGTGATTTTTTCTGGCCACCTAAGCAAGCTTTAGAAATTCGTGAAAATAACGCCCCTCAAAAGAATTCCCACTAAAAGGATTTGTTATTTTATTTTACACAGTGTTAAAAAAGTACGAAAAAGAAATTAGCATAATTTACACACACTTGAAATAAAGTGTACTGATGAGTACACTTTAACCCATTATTTAACCCAGTTTCACTCGGTTAACATGACAAGGATACATGCATGCCAAAGCAATTGCTGTTCCTCGGCGGTTTGTTGTTGTTAATCAGTATAATTTTACTGAAAATTCCTGCATTTAAAGCTTCTGATTTAGGTGCAGTGCAATGGATGTTTGCTCATCGTAGCCACAGTCTCAACAGCATCGCTATTGGATTATCAATTATTGGTGGCATGCCATTTGTATTATTTATGACCACGCTATGGTGTTTAACTTTGGCATGGTATAAAAAATATATAAATATTGTTTTTATCAGTATAGGAATTATTGGAAGTATTGTTCTCACTTGGGCACTCAAATACTTCATTTCTCGACCACGTCCACCTGAAATGTATTTCTTAGTGCAAACCTATGGAGATTCATTTCCAAGTGGACATAGCCTCTATGCGGCAACGCTGGGGTGTCTTGCAATGTACGTATATCTGCAGCATACACACCATAAACTCATTTGTTTAGCGATGAGTTTATGGATGATTGTTATGGGTATATCCAGAGTGTACGCAGGTGCGCATTATCCTTCCGATGTTCTTTCTGGCTGGAGCATAAGTTTTATTTGGATCACGCTTTTATATCTCGCGATAAGCAAATACCAAAGCGCAAATAAAAAATAAACTTTAGATATAAATCTAATTGAGGTGGAAGAATGATGTCTGCAAAGCTTTGGGCCCCTGCCCTAACCGCTTGCGCATTAGCAACAAGTATTGCACTTGTTGGTTGCAGTAAAGATCCAAAGGAGGCACAGCAAGCAGGCGCTGCTCAGCAAATGCCACCAACTGAAGTTGGAATTATCGTTGCGCAACCGCAAAGCGTTGAACAGTCTGTTGAACTTTCAGGCCGTACGACAGCATTTGAAATTTCTGAAGTGCGTCCGCAAACCAGCGGTGTCGTTCTGAAACGTCTTTTTGCTGAAGGAAGTTATGTACGCGAAGGTCAAGCATTATATGAAATCGACTCAAGTACCAATCGCGCTAATGTAGACAATGCACGTGCCTCGATTGCAAGTGCAGAAGCGAATTTAGGCGTATTACGTGTTAAAGAAGGTCGTTACCGCCAATTAGTTGGTAGCAATGCGATTTCAAAACAAGAATACGACGATATCGTTGCACAGGTTAAACTTGCTGAAGCTACATTAAATGCAAGCCGTGCAACACTGAAAAATGCCGAAATCAATTTAGGTTATTCTACAGTTCGTGCGCCAATTTCTGGTCAAACTAACCGCTCTACAGTGACATCTGGTGCTTTGGTAACAATGAACCAAGAAAGCCCATTGGTCACAATTCAGCGTTTAGATCCAATTTATGTTGATATTAACCAATCAAGTGCAGAATTGCTTCGCCTACGCCAGCAATTAAGCAAAGGTTCTTTGGACAGCAGTAACAACACTAAAGTGAAGTTAACGCTAGAAGATGGTAGTGAGTATTCACAAGAAGGTCGTTTAGCTTTCTCTGATGCCAGCGTGAATCCTGATACTGGTACAGTAACACTGCGCGCGGTGTTCCCTAACCCAAATCACCTCTTGCTTCCTGGTATGTTTGCCAATGCTAAAATCGTTCAAGGCGTAATTCCAAATGCATATTTGGTACCACAAATTGCGATTACACGCACACCTACTGGCCAAGCGATTGCCATGATTGTGAATGCTAAAGGTGCTGTAGAGTCTCGCCCTGTAACCACAGCTGGTGTACATGGCAAAGATTGGATTATCACTGAAGGTCTAACCACAGGTGATAAAGTGATTGTAGACGGTATTGCAAAAGTAAAACCTGAGCAACAAGTGGTCGCTAAACCTTACCAGCCTCAAGCTGCTGCACCGCAAGGCGCTCAAGGTCAAGCCAAACCAGCTTCTGAAGCTACCGCAAAACCTGAACAAAAAGCTACTTCAAATACATAAGGGGTAGACTGAATGGCACAATTCTTTATTCATCGCCCCATTTTTGCGTGGGTGATTGCATTAGTCATTATGTTGGCGGGTATTATCACGCTGACAAAAATGCCGATTGCACAGTACCCAACCATTGCTCCACCAACGGTCACGATTTCTGCGACTTATCCTGGTGCATCTGCTGCCACTGTTGAAAACACAGTTACACAGATTATCGAACAGCAAATGAATGGCCTTGATGGCTTGCGCTACATTTCTTCAAACAGCGCAGGTAATGGTCAAGCATCGATTGCGTTAAACTTCGAACAAGGCGTTGATCCAGATATCGCCCAAGTTCAAGTACAAAATAAACTTCAATCTGCTACTGCACTTTTACCTGAAGACGTACAACGTCAAGGTGTAAAAGTAACCAAGTCTGGCGCAAGCTTCTTACAAGTTTTAGCGTTTTACTCACCAGATGGCAACTTGTCAGCAGATGACATTAAAGACTATGTAAACTCAAATATTTCTGAACCTCTAAGCCGTGTGGCAGGTGTAGGTGAAGTACAAGTATTTGGTGGCTCATACGCTATGCGTATTTGGATGGATCCATCCAAAATGGCCAACTTACAAGTCACTCCTAGCGATATTGCAAGTGCGCTCAAAACCCAAAACGCACAAGTTGCAGTGGGTCAGTTAGGTGGTGCACCTGCGGTACAAGGCCAAGTGCTAAATGCGACAGTCAATGCACAAAGCTTATTGCAAACGGCTGATGAATTTAAAAATATCTTCTTAAAAAATACATCTAATGGTGCTCAAGTTCGCTTAGGCGATGTTGCGCGCGTAGAACTTGGTGCCGATAGCTATCAATTCGACTCTAAGTTCAATGGTAAGCCCGCTGGTGGTGTAGCCATTAAACTGGCTACAGGCGCAAATGCCCTAGATACTGCAAAAGCAGTAGAAGCGCGTTTGGTTGAACTGCGCAAGAACTATCCAACAGGTATGAAAGACCAATTGGCCTTTGATACAACACCATTTATTCAACTTTCAATTGAAAGTGTTGTACATACACTGATTGAAGCGGTGATCTTGGTATTCCTTGTGATGTTCTTGTTCTTACAGAACTGGCGCGCAACGATCATTCCAACCATGGCTGTACCAGTTGTTGTACTTGGTACTTTTGCTGTAATTAATGTATTTGGTTTCTCAATCAACACTCTCACTATGTTTGCGATGGTACTTGCCATTGGTCTTTTAGTGGATGACGCGATTGTTGTGGTCGAAAACGTTGAACGTATTATGGTGGAAGAACACCTAGACCCAGTACATGCGACTGAAATTTCAATGAAGCAAATTTCGGGTGCATTAATTGGTATTACCTCTGTATTGTCTGCGGTATTCGTACCTATGGCATTTATGAGTGGTACAACAGGTGTTATTTACCGTCAATTCTCTATTACGCTTGTAACGGCAATGATTTTGTCATTAGTTGTGGCTCTTACCTTTACCCCGGCCCTTTGTGCGACCTTGTTGAAACAACATGATCCAAACAAAGCGCCGAGTAACAGCTTACCTGCCCGATTCTTCCGTTGGTTTAACACAAGCTTCGATAAAGTTGCAGGTAAATACCAAAACGGCGTTAACCGCATGACCCATGCCAAGCTCTTCTCTGGCTTGTTATACGGTGTTGTAATCGTCATTTTAGGCTTCTTGTTTACCAAACTGCCTTCTTCATTCCTACCAGATGAAGACCAAGGTGTAGTCATGACTTTGGTTCAGTTACCACCTAACGCAACCTTAGAACGTACTGACAAAACCATTAACACCATGACAGACTACTTCCTGCATAAAGAAAAAGATTATGTTGAATCTGTATTCAGCGTATCTGGTTTCTCGTTTACAGGTGTGGGGCAAAATGCCGGTTTGGCATTTATTAAGTTAAAAGATTGGTCTGAACGTACTTCACCTGAGTCTCAAGTAGGTGCAATTATTGGCCGTGGTATGGCATTAAACATGATTGTTAAAGATGCGTCTTACATCATGCCATTACAACTACCAGCAATGCCTGAATTGGGTGTGAGCGCAGGCTTTAACTTACAGTTGAAAGATTCTGGTGGTGCTGGTCATCAACAGCTTCTAAATGCACGTAATGCAATCTTAGGCATGGCTGCTCAAGACAAACGCTTAATGGGTGTGCGTCCAAACGGCCAAGAAGATACACCTCAGTACAAAATCATTGTTGACCAAGCGCAAGCAGGTGCAATGGGTGTCAGTATTTCTGAAATCAACACCACGATGGGTATGGCTTGGGGCGGTTCGTATATCAATGACTTCATTGACCGTGGCCGTGTGAAAAAGGTATATGTTCAAGGTGAATCAGACTCACGCATGATGCCTGAAGACTTGAATAAGTGGTATGTACGTAATAAACAAGGTGTAATGATTCCATTCTCAACATTTGCTACTGGCGAATGGACTTATGGTTCACCACGTCTTGAGCGTTATAATGGTATTTCATCCATGAACATTCAGGGTACGCCAGCACCAGGTGTGAGCTCGGGTGATGCGATGGCTGCTATGGAAGAAATCATTGCGAAATTGCCTTCTATGGGCTTACAAGGTTTCGATTACGAATGGACTGGGTTATCTCTTGAAGAACGTGAGTCTGGCGCACAAGCTCCATTCTTATACGCACTTTCATTGCTTATCGTATTCCTGTGCTTAGCAGCGTTGTATGAAAGCTGGTCTATTCCATTCTCTGTATTATTGGTCGTACCTTTGGGTGTAATGGGTGCTGTTGCATTAACATTCTTAGGTATGGTGTTGTTTAAAGATCCGAACCTGTCAAATAACATTTACTTCCAAGTCGCGATCGTAGCAGTCATTGGTTTGGCTGCCAAAAACGCGATTTTGATTGTAGAATTTGCCAAAGAACTTCAGGAAAAAGGCGAAGAGCTATTTGATGCAACAATGCATGCAGCAAAAATGCGTTTACGTCCAATCATTATGACAACTTTAGCTTTCGGTTTTGGTGTATTACCGCTTGCCTTAGCTTCTGGCGCGGGTGCAGGTAGTCAGCATTCTGTAGGTTATGGTGTCTTGGGTGGTGTAATCAGCTCGACGCTGTTAGGTATCTTCTTCATTCCTGTGTTCTACGTATGGATTCGAAGTATCTTTAAATACAAACCAAAACAACAAAACAATCAGGAGCACACATCGTGATGCAAAATATATGGTCTATTACAGGTCGTAGCATTGCGGTTTCTTCACTTGCGCTTGCTTTGGCTGCCTGCCAAAGCATGCGCGGTCCAGAACCGGTCGCACAGGCAAATATCCCACAAAGCTATACAGCAAGTGCTTCTGGCACGTCTGTGGCTGCGCAAGGTTACAAAGACTTTTTCGCTGACCAGCGTTTGGTTCAAGTTCTTAATTTGGCTTTAGCAAACAACCGTGATTTACGTACTGCTGCACTCAACATTCAACGTGCACAACAACAGTATCAAATTACGGCAAATAACCAACTTCCAACCATTGGTGCAAGTGGTGATGTGCTACGCCAAGACCAAGGTGCGGGTGCCCAAACACGTTATAACGTCGGCCTTGGTGTGACTGCTTATGAGCTTGATTTTTGGGGTCGTGTACGTAGCTTAAAAGACAATGCTTTAGACAGTTATCTTGCCACTGCCAGCGCACGTGATGCGACTCAAATTGCACTCATCGGCCAAGTTGCACAAGCATGGTTAAACTACTCATTTGCCAATGCGAATCTAAAGCTTGCTGATCAAACTTTAAAAGCACAGCTTGAGTCTTATAACCTCAACAAAAAACGCTTTGATGTAGGTATTGACAGTGAAGTTCCTGTTCGTCAGGCACAAATTTCTGTAGAAACTGCACGTAATGATGTTGCGAACTACAAGACCCAAGTTGCTCAAGCACAAAACTTACTCAACCTCTTGGTGGGTGAGCAAGTGCCTGAGAGTTTGTTAGCGAAACAACGTGTAACACGTATTACGTCAAACAATACTATTGGCTCTGGTCTACCAAGCGAACTCCTGAACAACCGTCCTGACATTCGCGCTGCTGAATATAAATTATCAGCTGCAGGTGCAAATATTGGCGCAGCCAAAGCACGTTTATTCCCAACGATTAGCCTCACAGGCTCTGCGGGTTATGCGTCTACAGACTTAGGTGATTTATTTAAGTCAGGTAGCTTTGTTTGGGGTGTAGGTCCAAGCATAAACTTACCAATCTTCGATTGGGGTACACGTCAAGCCAACATTAAAATTTCAGAAACAGACCAGCAAATTGCTTTGTCTGATTATGAAAAATCAATACAGTCAGCATTCCGTGAAGTGAATGATGCACTAGCTGTACGTCAAAACATTGGCGACCGTCTATCTGCACAAAAACGCTTAGTTGATGCAACCAATACGACTTACAAACTATCGAATGCCCGCTTCCGTGCTGGTATTGATAGCTACTTAACTGTATTAGATGCACAGCGTACGTCTTATGCTTCTGAACAAGGCTTGTTGCTCCTTGAGCAAGCAAATTTAAACAACCAAGTTGAGTTATACAAAACACTCGGTGGTGGTATTAAGGCTAACACTAGCGATGCTGTACAACAACAGCCATCAAGTGCAGAACGTAAAGCAGCAACTACCAAATAATTGCGCGACACTTAATAAAGAGCTCACTTCGGTGGGCTTTTTTATTGCTTTTTAGCTATAACTTTTCTATCTTCACTGTATTCTTTTTTTGATATTGATCACTAAAAATGCTACTGAGTAATCTTGAATCTGTACCTGGCCATACCATTACCCAACAACTTGATGTGGTTTATGGGAGCACTGTACGTAGTAAACACGTGGGACGTGACCTATTAGCAGGACTTAAAAATATTGTTGGTGGCGAACTTACAGCCTATACCGAACTATTAGAAGAATCACGCCAAGAAGCCATGGACCGTATGGTGGCAAAGGCGCAAGCTTTGGGTGCCAATGCAATCGTGGGTATTCGCTTTTCGACTTCAAATATTGCGCAAGGTGCATCTGAATTGTTTGTTTATGGGACTGCTGTGCGCGTAGAAGCCAATCAGCCAAAACTGCCTGATCCATTCCCAACACAAGGCTAAGGCTATGGATGCTTTTCTTTTTAAAGTTGTCATTTTTGTTATTTTATTTGCTATCGGTTGGGGTTTTGGCCGTCGTGCCGAAAGTAAACACTTGGCTGAGCTTGAGGTACAGGAAAAACGTCTTGCCTATATCCGCTTAGACAGTAGTCGTTTTAAAACCAGCGAACAGCCGGGACAAATGATCAGCAGCAATGTGGTCATTTCTCATGATTATTTTAAATATGTGATTGCCAATATTCAGAATTTTTTTGGCGGCAACCTGAGCAGCTACGAAACAGTCGTAGAACGTGCGCGCCGCGAAGCCGTAGTTCGCTTAAAGCTTGAAGCAGAAAAAATCGGCGCATCTGAAATATTAGGGTTACGCCTCAGCACCACTGAAATGGGCATGGAAGGTGGTATGGTAGAAGTATTTGCTTATGGAACAGCCATTCAAAAATAATAAATCGTTAGAAAAAATATTCGGCTTAAATCATGAATAAGAAAAAAGTTATTGGTTATATTTTAGGTGGAATTGGTGGGTATATATTTAGTCACTATGTGATTTCACCTTATTTTTTTGGAAGCAATGCAGATAAAGTTCAAGAGCAGATCACAATAGCACTTGATGAAGAATTAAATCATTTACGTCGTAAATTACCACTAAGAATAGATAAATATAGTACGTTAATTGCTATTGATCGACGTGAATTAAGTGTTGCCTACACATACGAACTGAATGCTGCACAGATTCAGAATAGTCCTTTAATGAATTATTCAACTCAAAGACACAAGGAAAATTTATGCGCATCAGTTGCTCATACATTTGAACATAACATTCACTACGATTTTATTTATAAGGATACCAACAACCAAATTCTACAAACTATTCCAATTGATAAAAAGTTGTGCAGAATTTGATGCCCAATGTAGTGGCATATCTCATGACGCTTAAATTTAAATAAGCGTCATTTCACTTTATATTTAATTTAATGAATGTGAGATCAAAAAATCACTTCACTTTCATTTTACGGATCATTTTATATAGCGTACTTGGCGACAGGCGTGATACCCATGTGCCCAAAACTTCTTTACGACCACCAACCACAATGTATTCTTCCCCTTTGAGCAATGCATTTACTGTAATTTTTGCAAACTCATCTGCTTCTAAACCATTGGCCGTGGCTTCATTATCATAGCCTTGCGCCTTGCCCTCTCCATTTAAAGCATTAATAGAGACATTGGTTTTGACAAAGCCTGGGAAAATGACAGATACATCGACCCCTTGCTCAGCAACTTCTGCACGTAAACTGTTGGCCCATAAGTGAATGGCTGCTTTAGCTGCCGAATATGAAGCGCGATACTGCGTACCCAATAGACCAGCCACGCTAGAAACAAACACAATGCGGCCTGATTTTTGTTGCAAGAAAGATGGTAATGCTGTTTTGGTCAAAAATACTTGTGAAAAGTAATCCAGCTCCATAATGGCGCGTTCAGTCTGCATGGTGGTTTCTGTAATGAGCGCGCGCTGGCTTAAGCCTGCATTATTAATCAGCCAATCGATACGACCTTTGCACTGTAAGACCTGTTCATAGGCATGGCGGACTTGATTTTCATCAGTAATATCCGCTGCTATAGATAAATGCTGTTCAGGTTTTAGTAAGCCAACACGTACATTTTCCAACTCCTCAAAACGACGTGCAGTTAGCACAACGTGTGCACCTTGCAATGCACATTCCTGTGCCAGCGCCTTGCCTAAACCAGATGAAGCACCTGTAATCCAAACAACTTTGTCTTGCAAACTTTTCAGTTGCGCCATGTTCTTCCCCTGTTATGCGAACTGCAAATCAAACTCGATATTTAACTTTTTACTGCTTCTTGCTGAATAAAGCCAATAAAATGATCAAAATATGGGCTTATTGCTTGGGCATTATAAATTGAACCCAATTTATCAAAGCGCTTGTAGCCCAGCTGAGTAGTTAGATTAATCACCCCATTTAAGGTTTTATCCACTACTATATTGAATTTCAACATTTTTTTAGGCTCACGCACCAAATGTGTAACCCCTTGATCGACCACTTCGGTAAATGCCTTCAGTGCAGTCGGTACATATTGGTTATTACCCAGTTTAATCTGTTCAACACAGCCCAGTAATTCTGTAATCAAGGCATTGTCGACTGGATAAGTTACAAAGGTGTTGCCATTTTGATCGACAGTCAGCTCATGCAGATAATTGACCATGGGTTTGAGACGATCATTGCCAAAAAATGACACCGACCACGGCATATATTTGCGGGTCATTTCAGTCACCTGCTTAATGATTTTTTCTGACTCATGATCACTTGAGCTGGACATTTTTGCCATACTTCCAAAGACTTGATCGATAATATCGCAGGCTATATCCGCCAGAGTATCCCCCAAGGGCTTTGCCATGCTATCGGTATTATTTTCGTTGATTTTTTGATGTATGCCCATAAAACGTTGGTGTGTTTCTGGCTGAATTTTAAGGAAAATTGTATAACTCATTGCAGGCCTCCTTGTTATAGTGTTTAACGGTCTACGTGTTCTTTTCTTAAGCCTATCATAATGCTAAGGATTGGTACTGCCAATTGGCGAAAGTTTACATTCTTGCAACATCCCTAAATCTCCATTTTTTTTGCTACAATAGGTCTAATTTTTTATCCACTTTTGATCTGTTTAGACTATGACTGATTCAGCGCAAAATATTGCTACGACCTACGATCCAACCGAGATCGAAAAAAAATGGTACCAAACTTGGGAAGAGCGCGGTTACTTCAAACCGTCTGAAAAAGGTGAATCATTCTGTATCATGATTCCACCGCCAAACGTCACTGGTAGCTTGCACATGGGTCATGGTTTTAACAATGCCATCATGGATGCTCTGACTCGTTATAACCGTATGTCTGGCAAAAATACGCTTTGGCAACCAGGTACGGACCATGCGGGTATTGCAACGCAAATGGTTGTTGAACGTCAGTTGGGTGCTGAAGGTATTAGCCGTCATGACCTTGGCCGTGAAAAGTTCATTGAAAAAGTGTGGGAATGGAAAGAACAATCTGGCGGTAACATTACCCGTCAAATTCGTCGCTTAGGTTCTTCTGTAGACTGGTCTCGTGAACGCTTCACGATGGACGAAGGTTTATCAAATGCGGTGAAAGAAGTATTTGTTAAGCTACATGAAGAAGGCTTAATTTACCGCGGTAAACGCCTTGTAAACTGGGACCCTAAACTACAAACTGCCCTTTCTGACTTAGAAGTAGAGTCTGATAAAGAAGAAGCAGGTTCATTATGGCACTTCAAATATTTCTTTGAAGATAAGTCACTTCGTACCCACGACGGTAAAGATCACATCGTTGTTGCGACGACTCGTCCTGAAACATTGCTTGGCGATACAGCCGTTGCAGTTGCACTGGATGATGAACGCTATGCAGCACTTGTTGGCAAAAACATTATCTTGCCAATTACAGGCCGTGCTGTTCCTATCGTTAAAGACGAATATGTAGACAAAGAATTTGGTACAGGCTGTGTGAAAATCACCCCTGCGCACGACTTCAATGACTATGAAGTGGGCAAACGCTGTGAACTTCCAATCATCAACATCTTCAACAAAAATGCGGAAGTTCTTGCTGAGTTTGAATACATCGCGAAAGCGGGCGAGCAAATTTCTAAAACCATTCCTGCACCTGCGGACTACATTGGTTTAGAACGTTTTGCTGCACGTAAACAATTGGTTGCTCAAGCAGAAGCTGAAGGCTGGTTAGACCAAATTCAACCGTACACATTGAAGCCACCTCGCGGTGACCGTTCAGGCGTGATCGTTGAACCACTACTGACTGACCAATGGTACGTAAAAATTGCGCCGCTTGCTGAGCCTGCAATTAAAGCAGTGAAAGATGGCGAGATTAAATTCGTTCCTGAGCAATACAGCAACATGTACATGGCGTGGATGAACAACATCCAAGATTGGTGTATTTCGCGTCAATTGTGGTGGGGTCACCGTATCCCTGCTTGGTACGATGCTGAAGGTAACGTATTTGTAGGTCGTGATGAAGCTGAAGTTCGTGCGAAAAACGGCATTGCACCTGAAGTTGAATTGAAACAAGACGAAGACGTGCTTGATACATGGTTCTCTTCTGGTCTTTGGACATTCTCAACTTTAGGTTGGACTGGCGATGCGGCGAAAGATAAAGAAAACTATTTCTTAAATACTTTCCACCCGACTGATGTGCTTGTGACTGGTTTTGACATCATCTTCTTCTGGGTTGCCCGCATGATCATGATGACCATGCACTTCATGAAAAATGAAGATGGCACACCGCAAGTTCCGTTCAAAACTGTGTATGTACATGGTTTAGTTCGTGATGGCGAAGGTCAGAAAATGTCTAAATCTAAGGGCAACGTGCTTGACCCATTAGATTTGATTGACGGTGTTGATCTTGAAACTTTAGTACAAAAACGTACGACTGGTTTGATGAACCCGAAACAAGCAGCGAAGATTGAAAAATCAACACGTAAAGAATTCCCTGAAGGCATTCAATCTTACGGTACAGATGCGGTTCGTTTCACTTTCTGTGCGCTTGCGAACACAGGCCGTGACATTAAGTTCGATATGAAGCGTGTTGAAGGCTACCGTAACTTTGCCAACAAAATCTGGAACGCTACGCGTTTCGTGATGATGAACTGTGAAGAGCAAGTGATTGGTCAAGAAGTTCGTCAAGACCTTTGGGAATTGCCTGAACAGTGGATTGTTAGCCGTTTACAAAAAGCGGAACAAGCGGTGCAAACTGCATTTGCAACGTACCGTTTAGACTTGGCTGCGCAAGCGATTTACGAGTTCATTTGGAATGAATACTGTGACTGGTATGTAGAGCTGACTAAGCCTGTTCTAAATGATGAAAACGTATCGGTTGAGCGTAAAGCTGAAGTACGTCGTGTTCTACTTGCTGTGATGGAAGCGTCTTTACGTTTGGCTCATCCGTTGATGCCTTACCTAACAGAAGAAATTTGGCAAACGCTTGCGCCGAAACTGAACATTTCTGGCGAAACGATTATGCTTGCACAGTACCCTGTTGCTGAGCAAGCATTGATTAACGAACAAGCTGAAGCGGATATGCAATGGCTGCAAGGTTTGATTGGTGCGGTACGTAACATCCGTGGTGAGATGGGCTTAGGTAATGCTCGCTTGTTGCCTGTTCTTCTGCAAAACACGACGGATGCTGAAAAAGCACAGATCACGCGTATCGAAGCGTTATTCACTGCGTTGGCGAAAGTTGAAAGCATTACTTTCCTTGCTGATGGTGAACAACCGCCATTGTCTTCTTCATCTGTAGTGGGTCATGTATCTGTATTCGTTCCAATGAAGGGTTTAATTGACCCTAAAGCGGAATTGGGTCGTTTGCAAAAAGACTTAGACAAGGTTCAAAAACAGCATGACCAAATTGCGACTAAGTTAGGCAATGAAGGTTTTGTAGCGAAAGCACCTGCTGCTGTGGTTGAAGGCGAGAAAGTGAAACTTGCTGAATTTGCTGATCAGTTAGCGAAGATTAAAGCAAATATGGAGCAAATTGCAGCGCTTTAATGCTGTAGTTTGATTCAAAAAAATCCCCTCTAATGAGGGGATTTTTTATTGAATAAGATTACTTAGTATTTTTTTATATTCAGTAAACTCTAAGTTATTTGGCTCAACATTTAAAACAAAATTTACACGCCCTATAAGAGAAGCTAAATAATCAGGGTTTTTAATTTTTTTCTTATTTACATGAGAAATAAAACCATATTTTTCTATATAGTAAATCTCTTGCTTCAATTTTCTTTTATATTGTTTAGGTACGGAGAGGATATTACCTTTAATTTGAATTCCTGTAATGATATTTTGGGATGCATTTACCTTAAGTCTAGTTTTCTTTGTATTTATTTTAAAACCATAATTCTTAATGAGAAAACTACAAAAATTCCTAAAACTTAATGAAATATAATTACCTGAAAATACAAGATCATCAGCATAGCGGCTATATTTTAAATTATTTTTTAGAGCATATTTATTTAATTTCCTATCTAAATTAACTAATAAAATATTAGATAGAGCCGGACTACAAGATGAACCTTGCACTAAACAATCTTTAAAACAACAAAGCCTGGATAAGTAAAAAGAAATTTTTTTTGAATACCCTAAACTATAAAAAAAATTAACTATCCAACCAATTGGAATTGATGAAAAAAAATCTTTAATATCTAAATGTAAAAAAACACTGGAATTAATGTGCTCTCTAGCATTGGTAATAATAGATTTTCCATCGAGAAACCCATGTGCATATGCATTTTTATTTTTTACTTTTAAAATGTTTATATATATCCATTGTTGAACCTTTTTTAAGGACTTAAATGGAGCATTAATTTTTCTGGTGCCACCTTTTTTCTTAGGTATTTCAAATTCACGATAAAATTTTTCGGGAGAAAAAATCATTGAGTATAATGTTTTTACATTTATACCAACTAATTTTGATAAATGCTCTATCTCAAAAATTACAGGGACTTTATTTTTTAATAGCTTTTCGACAACCAAGCCATATTCATTTATATATGCTTCTTGTAAACCTACATCATTAAAATAGGCTACCCATTCTTTTGCTTTATTAGACATAAAAAACCTGTAAGGATTACTCAAATTACTTGCTTTGTAAGAAACAAATTTATTGGGAAACATCCAAATAAATTTGTTTCTTACTTCGAATCAGCAAATGCTGTTCGACCCTCTCATTAAATCTTTGATTTAATGAGAGTAAAGGTCATAGACCCGTTAACACTAGAAGCGACTACACTTCAACATACTAATCCTTACAGGTGCTAATGAGTATATCTGCTTTCTTTTTTAAAGCAAACTTCTTTTAGGGATATACAGTTCATTAACCTCAAGTTCATTTTTTGAAAGAAATTTTTTTGGAATAAATGTTTCTTTAACTTGACGATTATTAACATTTAATAAAACTTTTTGTTCACCAGTCATTGTGAGTTTTACAAAAACCCCATCAATAATTAATAATTTTTCATCGCGCAGCTTAAAAATTAGTTTAAAAAAATCACTCGGAGGAACTGATAACCTCTGATTTAAAGTATAAGCTTGTAAAGTTTTATTTGAAGATGAAAAAAGTATTTCAAGCAGCTTGTTTGATATAATTTCACTTTTTCTCATTAAGCATCATCCATTGCTCTATGTAATAAAACATCTCGTACTCTATTATCTGAATAGTATTTCCACCAAAACACAGGAAAAACATTATTGGGTGTGTTTTTACTCTCTATAGAAAGTGCAACTTGTGATTCGCCATAGCCAAGACTAGGGAATTCTCTTTCATTATATGAGCTAGATAATTTTCTCTCTATTAATCTCATCAAATCTTTTTTTTGCTCTACTTCACTTAAATCATATATTTTCTCTAAAAGCTTATCATCGACTATATAATAAGATGAGAATTCAATGTCTGCTTCTTTAATTTTTTTCTTACCACCTTCTGTACAAATTAAAACCTTAACTAATATAGTTGGTTCTGGATATTTTGATTCATTAAAAAGCTCTCGAATTCTTTTTACTCTATTAATTACGGTTGATCCTGTCCCAACAAAATTATCTACTAGTACTATAGTAATTTCCCGCTCACCTACGTTTTTTTTGAAATCTTTATAAGCCTTTGCTGTCTGTTCAAAACGATTAACAGATCTATACCCTTTCCATTCAAGCTTTGATAGCTCACCTTTTAAATCATATAAAACACTTTGACCACTATCAGCCTCAGAGTTGGGAGACATAGCTGTTATGAATGATTGTATTGGTTCTATTCCACATGTAGCAATATCTAATGCTAAGTTACTTACACACTCATTATATTCTTGTATAGTGATATGCTTAAGTCGATCCAAAATGTCGATCACTAGCTGTGTTTGTGCTTCATCCTCACAATCTTCAAATAATAAAGCTGTCAAAGCCTGTGTTTTCGTTTGTAACCAAGGATATTTAAATGCCAATTGGAAGACCTTTTCAAAGGATCTTTTTTGTAATCGTCCCATTAAGATCCTTTTAAATTAATTTACTTTGAATATTCTAAGTCTCTTATCTATATTTTATAATCATTTATATTTACTTTAAAACATATTGTGTCTTAATTTATAAAAAATAATTATCCTACAACATTTCCAATCAACTCTTTTTCCCCATATACATTAACCATTGCTTTTCTGCTCTTTAAGCTGTTGCTTAAGCCCTCACTCCAACCCTCTCCCACAAGGAGAGGAAGCGTCATTTGACTTAATTCTTGTATGAATTTCACAATGGAATTCCCTCTCCTGAGCGAGTTTTAAAGCACTGCTTTAAAACGAAGCGCAAGTGAGGGTTAGGGAGAGGTGATTTTATAAAACCCCATTCCCCAACAACACCTCCAACCCTTTCACCTTCTCCATATATTTCAGCCGTTCTTTTTCCCACTTCACTTGCTCTTTCAGCACTGAAACATCGCCATCAATTACCTTATACACATCTTTCACCTGCATATTTTTCGGCTTTGGTTGTTCGCTCCAGTGAAAACTATCGGTAATGTCATCTATCTGACTGGCTAAGCGTTGGCTTTGAGCCTCTAAAGCCATTTTATAAAACTTTAAATGCTCATCGCCTAAAGCTTTAGGACTTTTGCCCTTATTGGTTTCAAGCTGTAATTGCAGCTTTAATAAATAAAACAAATCCTGCGCTTCATGGGCTTGGTTCACCACTTGCAGCAATTCAGTTTTTTCCGCTTTTTTAGTTTCATCAGGTTCACGGTCTGGGTGAATCATAGCGATGATTTTTAAATATACGGTTTTCAGTGATTGGTTCACTAACTTTTCAGCTTGCTCGCGCTTTTGCACTAAGCGTTTACGCTGATGCTCTTCTTTCTCACGTTGATATTGTTCGCTGTCCCACGCTTCATAAGATTCATATTCTTCTGTAGCTTCCTGTTCTATATCAACATGACTATTTGTGTTTAGCTGTTCTGCTTGAGCTGACTTGCCCTTTTTATTTGGCTTTTGATTATGTGCATGATGCTGCTGATAAAAAGCATCGACCTCTGCGATTTTTTCAAGTTCGGCACTATTTAAATAGTTGGATTTTTTCAGCTGCTTTGCCAGTTTCGCAAGCTTTGCATCGAGCTGTGCTAAATCTGCTTTAGCAAAGTCTTCTTGCTGTAGATGCTGCCAAAGTTGATTAAGCTGACGAAAGTACACCGCATGCAAATTACGATAGATCGGTACAAGTTTAAGCTGAATATAACTCTGAATTTCACTTTTGGCATTTTGCCAAAGTGCTAAATCTAGCTTTTGCTGTTCAATTTGCTCAATCAGTTTATTCAACTTTTTATGTAGCGGTGAAAGCGTCGCTGCGGTTTCAGGCAACAAACTGATTTTTAAATCGAAAGACATACTTAGGAGAAATGAACAAATAAATGTAAGGGCATTATAAAACAAATGGCACGACTATCCGAGTCGCTGAATGTGCTTTAACGCAAGGCAATGCCCTTGTTTTTTCGCGCACTATGCATCCGATACAACGCGATTACGGCCTTGTTTTTTTGCTTGGTACAAAGCTTGGTCAGCGCGACGGATCGCATCATTACCATCTTGATCCGAAACCAATACAACACTCACACCAATACTGGCAGTAATTGGGTAGTCCTGAATAATATTTTCATTTTCAATACTTTGACGAATTTTTCCAGCCAATAATACTGCACCATCTTGCTCAGTTGCTGGCAATAGCACAATAAACTCTTCGCCCCCAAAGCGTGCCACAAAGTCTGTCGAGCGTACAGCTGTTGCCACTAAGCTGGCTACACTTTGCAGTACATGATCCCCTGTTTCGTGACCAAAGCTATCATTAACCTTTTTAAAGAAATCGACATCCAGCAGCAGCACAGCATAGGCTTGTTGCTGACGCTGAAACTGACCAAACAAATAAGCCTGATAGTCGTTAAATGCCCGACGGTTATACAGACCAGTCAGGCCATCATGATTGGCTAATTTTTCCAATTCCAAATTGGCTTCTTTTAATGCCAGCGTACGCTCTTGCACTTTCTGTTCTAAAGTAGCGTTTGCCTCTTCCAATTGGTGTTTTTGAGTCAGTAGCGTGAAGGTCATGCTATTTAAAGACTGAGACAACCCTTGTATTTCACGAATGCTACTCTGTGCCTCAAAATGTACATCATCTTGACCTTTTTCCACTGCATAAGCACTTTTTGCCAGATTTTCGATCGGGCGACTAAAACGGTTGGCTAAGCGGTAAGTCACCACCAGCATCAGCAAAGTCACAATCAAACCAATCAAGCCAATTTGTTTTTGCATGGCACGTACATCTGCCAATGCTGCAGATACAGGCTGACGCACAATTACATGCCAACCCATGCTCATTTGTGTGTTAGAGACCACAGGTACATCTGTGGTCACATAGTTCTGCCCTTCATGCCAGTCATCAATAAAATAAGGCTGTGCAGAAGTTTTTTGATTGGGGAGCTGAACTTGTCCAATACTCTTATAAGGATACAGAATTTCGCCTTTGCCATTAACAATAAAGACTTCAATCCCTTGCTCAGCAGCATCTTCTGGCAGTGCACTTTGTAGTACTTGGCTAGCCCAACTCCAATCCGCATGTGCTGCAAGCACACCACGAATTTTCTGAGTTTTGACATCATAAATGGGCGTGGCAAAGTCAATAAAACGCATTGGCTCATTCGGGTTAATAGCTTTGAGTTTCTTTGCCAATAAGATCGCTTCATGTACATCGCCCAAATATACGCGTTGTAAGCCTTCCTTAAACCAAGGTCGAGCAGAAACATCTGCCCCTTCAAGCATCTTATTTGCAGCGACTTCTACCACACCATCTACATTGGCAATGCCTAACCACGCATAATATTTATACGAACTTTTAACCTGATCCAACTTCACTTGCAGTTGTTCATTTTTAAAATCTGTGGCCATAAAAAATGGCGATTCGCTCAGTAGCACCATTTCCCGTTCACGTTCTGTCAGCGAATTTGCCAAGGTCGTACTGATGCTTTTGGCAACCAAATTCAAAGTTTGAGCACTGGCTTTGGTCATCTGCGCAGAGGCTTTGTGGCCAATATATAAGGTAATGGATAAACCCAATACAAATGCTAGGCCAGCAAATAAAACCAGCAGGCGGTTGCGGAAAGTATCTACATTCAGCATTCCCTACAGCTCCAGTACTCAAGTGATTGATTTAAGAATAACTATATAACAAAAAAAATTGCAACGTCTGCCCCAAAGCTAACCTTCCATCATTTTTTCTACGCTCATTTCAGCACTCGGCCGAAATGAATCATCTCAATGTGCATGCTTGGGTATATAAGCAAAGCCATAGTGGTTTTTTATTGCTTATACTTTGGTCTATACCCATAAGCAAAAACATGATGCTAAAAAGTATATGCTGAACAAAATACATACAAAATCCAAATTATTTATGCCGTGCTTAATTTAAATAATGCATTGGCAGTAAAACCTGTTTTATCCGTAAAAACACCATAAACACAAGTACTTCAGCAAATAAAGATCACTTTAAAAAGCTAAGAATGGCATATTTTTTGCTCCACCTTTCTCATAAACCTAAATTTGAAATTATGTTAATTCCTAAAGAGTTACCGTTAACAATTCGGTAAAGAATTTTGCTTGAGCAAGCATTCAAATCTCGCTTAAGATGATTTTCAGTATGTTTTTCATACATAAAAGAAAAGCATTTTTGCATAACAAGGAATTTAGGATTTTAAAAGTTCCATCGAAAATGACAGCAAACAATGCAGCACAATAAAAGGAGTTTTGCTCATGACACAAAAACGTACACTGACTGCGCTTTTTTGCGCCAGTTCTCTAATGCTCGGTTTAACTGCTTGTGGTAACAATAAAGCACCATCCGCAGAACAAGGTGCAAGTACAGATTCAGCAGCTTCCTCAAATTCGGGTACGCTGGATAAAATCAAAAAGTCAGGCACCATTGTGCTGGGCTACCGCGACTCATCTATTCCATTTTCTTATATTGCAGACAATCCAAACCAACCCGTAGGTTATGCACATGATCTACAACTCAAAGTGGTTGAAGCGCTAAAAAAACAGCTGAACATGCCAGATTTGAAAGTTCGCTATAACCTTGTGACCAGCCAAAACCGTATTCCATTGGTATCTAACGGTACTGTCGACTTAGAGTGTGGTTCAACCACCAACAATAAAGAACGCCAACAACAGGTCGACTTTTCTGTCGGATTCTTTGAAGTTGGCTCTCGCCTGCTCACCGCTAAAGATTCTGGGGTGAAAGACTTTGCAGACCTAAAAGGCAAAAAACTGGTAACTACAGCGGGTACAACTTCAGAGCGCTATATTCGCCAGCATGAAAAAGAGCTAGGCATTGGCGAAGTAATTTCAGCCAAAGATCATGCTGAATCATTCCTTATGCTACAAAATGGTCGTGCGGCGGCCTTTATGATGGATGATATTTTACTGGCAGGTGAAAAGTCGAAAGCCAAAGATCCAAACAAATGGGAAATTGTGGGTACACCACCAATTCATGAAGTTTATGGTTGTATGCTACGTAAAGGCGATACAAGCTTCAAACAAGTGGTCGATGGCGCAATTAAAGAGGTATATAGCTCTGGTGAAATCAACCAAATGTATAAGAAATGGTTCCTTTCTCCAATTCCACCAAAAAATATTAATTTGAACTTTGAGATGTCTGAACAGCTGAAACAGCTGATTAGCAACCCGCATGACCGTGATGCTTAACCCTTAACCGCCATACATGCCTTTGCGTCAGCCGACTAACTTTGGCTGACGCCGTAAAAGGAGTCACTATGAATTATAGTTGGAATTGGGGCGTATTGTTCCAATCCACGGGCATTGGCGATACCACTTACCTGAACTGGGTCTTCACAGGCTTAGGCTGGCTACTGGTGATTGCTGCTGTCGCGTGGAGCATTGCGATGGTACTGGGTAGCATTTTAGGCATTATGCGCACTCTCCCTAGTCCATTAGCACGTTCAATCGGCACTGCCTATGTCACCATTTTCCGTAATATTCCATTGCTGGTTCAATTGTTTATCTGGTTTTATGTCGTGCCAAACTTCTTACCAGAAGGCATTCGAAACTGGTGGATTAATGACTTAGGTGCCAATACCACAGCACTAATTTCTGCAAGTATTGGGCTTGGCTTATTTACCGCAGCCCGTGTCTGTGAACAAGTACGCACAGGTATTGAAGCGGTGCCCAAAGGCCAGACCAATGCGGGTTATGCCATGGGCTTTAGTACGGCGCAATTATACCGCTACGTGATTTTGCCACAGTCATTTCGTACCATTTTGCCCCCGCTGAGTTCTGAATTGACCAACTGCGTTAAAAATACCTCTGTTGCATCTTTAGTGGGTGTTGCAGAAATTATCTCGCAGATGAAAACCATCAGTGAATACACGCAAAATACGATTGAAATATACACCTACGTTACCATTGCATTTATTTTGATTAATATCTGCCTGATTGGATTTATGAACTTTCTGGAAAAACGCTTGCGTGTTCCAGGTTTAATCGCAGGAGATAAATAATGGAATGGCTCACTGCATTTACACAAGATTTACAACAGTCTTGGCCTGCGCTTTGGCATGGGCTCAGCATTACCTTAAAAGTAGTGGTTAGTGCAGCCATTGGTGGGGTTATCATTGGCACCCTACTTGCACTCATGCGACTGTCTTCCATTAAAGCATTCAATTGGTTTGCTAAAGGCTACGTCAATTTATTCCGCTCCATTCCACTCCTGCTGGTACTTATGTGGTTTTATTTTGCTGTCCCGTTTATTTATACCGGGATCACAGGTAATTACCTCACCATTGATACAGCGCTGGTATCGAGCATTGTGGCCTTCATGCTGTTTGAAGCAGCTTATTTTTCGGAAATTGTCCGTGCTGGCATTCAGTCTATTCCTAAAGGTCAGACATCTGCTGCTTATGCACTGGGCATGACTTACCCGCAAACTATGCGATTGATTATTTTGCCGCAAGCCTTCCGTAAAATGACGCCCCTCCTGTTGCAACAGACCATTATTTTGTTTCAAGACTCCACCATGGTGTATGCCATTGGACTATTAGACTTTTTCCGCACCAACTACGTCCGTGGTGACCTCATGTCGTTACTGACCCAATACATTCTATTCGCTGGCTTGGTGTACTTCACCATCAGCATGCTTGCAACCTATGCAGTGAAAAAATTACAACGGAGGTTAACTGTATGAGTGAACAAAAAGTAATGATTGACCTCCAAAATGTCAGTAAATGGTATAAAGAATTTCAAGTACTAACCGATTGCACCACGCAAATTAAACAAGGTGAAGTGGTGGTGGTCTGTGGCCCTTCAGGTTCTGGCAAATCCACCCTGATTAAAACCGTCAACGGGCTTGAACCTTTTCAGCAAGGTGAAATTTCTGTCGATGGGATTGGTATTCATGACCCCAAAACCGACTTAAGTAAACTACGTAGCCGTGTCGGGATGGTGTTTCAGCATTTTGAGTTGTTTCCACATTTATCCATTACAGAAAACCTCACCATTGCTCAAGTCAAGGTGCTAGGGCGCTCTGAAGAAGAAGCAAAAAAGAAAGGCCTTGCCTATTTAGAGCGTGTTGGCCTGAGTGCACATGCAGAAAAATTTCCAGCACAACTCTCTGGCGGTCAGCAACAACGTGTTGCAATTGCCCGCGCGCTTAGCATGGATCCAATTGCCATGCTCTTTGATGAGCCCACCTCTGCACTCGATCCTGAAATGATTAATGAAGTACTGGATGTGATGGTCGGTTTAGCCAAGGAAGGCATGACCATGATGTGTGTCACGCATGAAATGGGCTTTGCCCGCCAAGTTGCAGACCGCATTATTTTTATGGATCAGGGGAAAATTGTGGAAGATTGCAGTAAAGATGAATTCTTTAATGCACCAAGAGGTGAACGTGCACAGCAATTTTTAAACAAAATTTTGCACTAATTTTAAACATTCCATTCATCTGCAGAGCTTTAACACTCAGCCACGGCAGTCAGATAATTTCTGACTGTCGTGCTATTTTAAACCTCAGACTTTAGAGTGTTTTTTAATGATTACTTAAAAATGAAACACCTGATCATTTCATTAACGCTTCTTTTTAATCTAAGCTCAATTAAAACTTAAACTCAACCTACTGAGATAAAAATTACAGATTTTCTATAGAACTTGCCCTGTGCCAAACATGCACTATTGCAATTCATTTAAATAAAAATACATTAAAATTATATATAAGCCATTCATATTTATTGTATTAATTGGACTTTAAAACCATTTAAAATTGCACCAACATAGTGCATATTGTGTTAATTTGCTTTATATCGAGTCTTGTAAGTTTTTGAAATTTATTAATCAAAATTTCCCTTGCTTGCCCCCCTGTTCCAAAAATACTACCTCGCTATACTGAACTTCTTTTTGTGATATACCGCACTATATTGGAGCACTACATGCAAAATATAGATTTATTATTTCTCCTCCTTGGTGCTGTTTTAGTGCTTGCAATGCATGCAGGCTTTGCTTTTTTAGAACTCGGAACTGTTCGCCATAAAAACCAAGTAAATGCTTTAAGTAAAATTCTCTCTGACTTTGCAATTTCAGCCATTGCATACTTTTTTGTCGGCTATTACATCGCTTATGGTCAGCATTTTTTCCATACTGGAACAACCTTAGCGGCCGATCATGGCTATAACCTTATGCGCTGCTTCTTTCTCCTCACCTTTGCAGCTGCAATTCCAGCGATTGTTTCAGGTGGAATAGCCGAGCGTGCGAAAATGCGCTCTCAAGCCATTGCAACGCTTATTTTAGTGGCCTTGGTCTATCCATTTTTTGAAGGTATTGCATGGAATGGTAATCTGGGTGTTCAAGCATGGTTAGCTCAAAATTTTGGCGCAGGCTTTCATGACTTTGCAGGTTCTGTCGTGGTACATGCAATGGGTGGCTGGATTGCATTTGCTGCCGTTATTTTACTTGGGCCTCGTTATGGTCGTTATAAAAAAGATGGCCGTATCAGTGCACACCCACCATCTTCAATTCCTTTTTTAGCGCTGGGTTCTTGGATTTTAATTGTCGGTTGGTTTGGTTTTAACGTGATGAGTGCTCAACGTTTAGATGCCATTTCAGGTCTCGTTGCGATTAACTCACTCATGGCAATGGTTGGCGGTACATTTGCAGCCCATTTGGTTGGCGACAATGACCCTGGCTTCTTACACAATGGTCCATTGGCAGGTTTGGTGGCGATCTGTGCAGGCTCAGATATAGTTCACCCTGTTGGTGCACTGTTTATTGGTATGGTGGCTGGAGTGATTTTTGTTAAATTATTTACCTACACACAAAACAAACTAAAAATTGACGATGTATTGGGTGTTTGGCCATTACATGGTGTATGCGGTGCCTTTGGTGGTCTTGCTGTCGGTTTATTTGGGCAAAAATGGCTAGGCGGCCTCGGTGGCGTATCCATGCTTTCACAAGTCTTTGGCACAGTCTTTGCTGTTATTATTGCCTTGGCTGGTGGTTTCTGTGTATACGGCGCACTTAAAGCAATTATAGGCATCCGTCTAAGCCAAGAAGAAGAATTCCGCGGTGCCGATCTATCGATTCACCGTATTACCGCAAACTCAGAAGATAATATGTTCTAAGTCAACACAGCTTCGGATAATCATTTAACCTTCAATTGGATAATCCATGACTCTTTAGGATTATCCAATTTTTTTATCTCATCATTGTTCGCATTTTTAACTTTGCAACACAGCGTCGCATGCATCATGCTTATAAAAATAGCTGTGTAAATTGCTATTTAAATCACTATTCCAATGACTGTTTAAAAAGTGTGGGCAATATTAAGCCAAAGATAAGGGCTCTAAATATTGCCAGACTTGTGCCAAGTTTTGAATGCGTCGCTCAGTCGCGACTCTGTTCACATCATCATGAAAGCCTTCTAATAAAACGGCATGCATGCCCGCTTGTTCTGCCCCAAAAACATCATTGATGGGATGATCACCTACAAATAAACATTGCCTTGCATCTAAGCCCAATTGCTCACGGGTGTAGTTAAAAATCTGTATATTTGGTTTTGCTACACCTGCCAATTCTGAGCTCACAATCACATCAAAATACGCTTCAAAGCCAAGGCCTTTTAAAATATTTAAACGGGTTGTATGGCCCCCATTTGACACTACAGCCAATTGAAAGCCTTGCGCTTTAAGTTGACTCAGCAGTTCGTGTGCCCCGGGCATCGCAACAGCATGTGCACCAAAAAAACGGAACCAGCATTGTGTCAATTCATCAAAATCAACTGGCTGGTGCCAAATTAATTGTTGTTGCAGTGCATAGGCCACAGAAGCACCAATACTTGGATGGGTTAAATCTGCAGCAATTGGATAACCGCCCCGATCAATTGAATTGATGATGTGCTTGATCTGTGCCAGATCAGGTGCAATTAAATGATGGGCATAATGCTGCGCTAAAAACTGACTATAGGCCACGACGCTTAAATCACGATGCGTTAAGGTATTGTCTAAGTCAAAGATCACGGCACGAATGGACATGGCAAACTGGCCTACACGAACAAATTGAAATGAATAGGCAATGTAGCACAGACCATTAAAGGCGTTTTGCTGGTTCTGTGCTAAGCATTGCAAGACGTTGACTAAAGATCTGACTAAAATATCCATCTTTAAGTTTTAGTTAAGCTGTTTTTGCCTTAATAGCTCAAAAGGAAAACTATTTAGCTAAGTATGCAAAATCATCCCAAATTCATTCTCTTTCATATTGGAATCTTATTAATTAGTTTCGGTTTACTACAAACTGTGATTCCTGTGGGCGGAGATCTTGATTTAAGCTTGATTCATCCTTGGATTAGTGAGTCTGGACAGTTTTTATTAAGAGACAATTGGTACTTAGCCAAATTAAATCACAAGTACATTAAAGACATTTTAATTGTCGTTTATGTTTTCATATTTTTTGCTTGGATTGCATCGTTTAAAGTTGAACGTTTAAAACCTCGTCGCACAGAACTAGGTTACTTATTTTGGGTCTCTATGCTCTGCACCATTGTAGTGAGCATCTTAAAGTCTCAATCCAGTCATGCCTGCCCTTGGTCCATGACCATTCCAGATACAGATGGTTTCTTTTGGGACTTTTCTGCAATGTCTGGTCATTGCTTCCCCGGTGGTCATGCCTCACTCGGTTTTTCATTTATAACGGGGTATTTCCTTTATCATATTTCACAGCCTAAACGTGCTTATTTTTATTTGCTTGCAGGGCTCGTTTTAGGCCTTAGCATGGGCTGGGCGCAAATGATGCGTGGTGCACACTTCATGAGTCATAACTTATGGACTTTATGGATCTGCTATTGTACCAATATGCTGTGTTACGTCATTTTCTATCTATGCAAAAAGCAATCCGTGTTCTTAGAACCTCATAACACGCAATTGGTGCTTTAATCGTAATCTAAGCTTAAATCATCAATCTGTGATTTAATTTTTACAGTTCTACACATGCCAGTACGAACATCCCTGCTCTTTTACACAATACTTCAGACTAAAAATGCCTTAGGACATCAACATTTGTCATCTATTAGCGTTTACTCAATATCCTACATCTATTCGTTTTTTCTCATATTTGACATGGCTAATTTATGAATAAGATATACGGCTCATTCAATATCCTTGTATTTAACTTTGTCCAATTTGTTGAAATACACTTTATCGCTTACATTGAATACAGACCCAGTTTATACAGCGCAACAAAAAAGCCCATGCAATATTGCATAGGCTTTTGTAAATGTTTCATTTAAACAAGATGAATCATTAAATAGTACATACTCAAACAAAAAGAACACCGCACAGATTCAAGCGCGGTGAAGTTAATTTTTATGCTTTTGGCGATAGTGGCAATTCAATGCTGACCTTCAACCCGCCCAAGCTTTCACTTGTACCAAAGCTCAGTTGTCCATTAATCCGTTGTACAGCTTTATCTACAATGGATAGCCCTAAACCACTACCCACCTCTTGATGATGATGCACGCGATAAAAGCGCTTTAAAATATGTTCATGTAATTGAGGGTCAATACCAGGTCCGCTGTCCTCTACCACAATCATGGCATGATCGTCTTTTGGATAGACCGAAACATTAATCACGCCATTATTGGGCGTATATTTAATGGCATTATCAATCAGGTTATAAATAATGGAATGCACAGCAGACTCTTGGCTATGCAGTTTCAATGCTTCACTCTGCTCCATACCTAAGTCTAAATTTTTTTGCATCGCCAAGTGAATAAGTTGCTCTACACAATTGACTGCTGTCGTTGAAACATCAAAATCCTGTAAACGTTCAAGGTCTTCAATAGAGGCATCTTGTTTGGCTAAATTTAATAACTGCGTCACTAAATGCTGAATACGAACTAATCCTAAGTTTAAGCGTTGTAAATCCGCATGTTCTGGAAACTCTTGTAATAACACCTGCATTTGTAAACTCAATGCAGTAATCGGAGTGCGTAGCTCATGCGCCGCATCTGCAATAAACTGGCGTTGCTCTTGCTGAGACAAACTAATACGCTCGAACAGATGGTTCATTTCTTCAATGGTTGGAATAATTTCAACAGGATAATCTCTTGCCAAAATAGGCTGTAAATCTTTGGAGTTACGCTGTGCCAGTTCTGCTTTAAAGTCATCTAAAGGCTGTAAAATGCGGCTAATCATCCAACTCAAGCCCCAAATCACAAAAGGCATGAGCACCAAATACGGAATCAGCATACTGCCGGCCAATTCTAAAGCGAGATCTTGGCGCACCGATTGTTGCTGACTGACCTGAATTTGATAGTCTTTTTGAGGCAAAACATAGGTATACCAAACATCATCGGCATTCTTGTGACGATAAAAACCTGCCTTCGGTACCGAATGCACCAAAATATCACTATGTTTTTGATTTTGTATGCGATCTTTATAAGACCACACATCAACAAATAGATCTTGCTCAGCATAACGCTGTGTTGGCTCAAAATCATTTCTGGTTGGTTCTAATCCATGCCGAACCACACGCTCCGCCAAATTCTTCATTTGTTGATCTAGAATTTCATTGGTTTCTTCCAAAGAAATTTTATAAGCCGACATCATCAACACACAGCCTACAATAAGACTGAAAAAAGACATGTACAGAATCAGTTTAGTCTTTAGTGAATTTGCAAAACTGTGTGTGCTGAACGTCATTTAAAGTTGTCCTAAGCGATAACCCAAACCACGAATGGTACGAATAAAATCTTTGCCCAATTTATTTCTTAAGTGGTGTACATATACTTCAATGGTATTACTGCTGATTTCACTATCAAAATCATACAGTTTGTCCTCTAAATTGGTTTTAGAAAAAATCTTATTCGGATGTGTCACCAGTGGAATTAAAATGGCCCACTCACGATTTGACAGATCAATATACTGACCTTTGTATTTAGCCAAATGCTGTTCGACATCGAGCACCAACTCACCATAGGTTAAAATGTGTTGCTGATTGGCCTGTTGCTCTTTTCCACTACGGCGTAGCAATGCATGAATACGGGCAATCAGTTCATCAAACTCATAAGGTTTAATTAAATAATCATCTGCCCCCTGATTTAAACCATCAACACGTTGTTGTAATTGATCACGTGCAGAAATAATCAGGACTGGTAAATTCGGCTGAATTTGACGAATCTGCTTAAGCACTTGCATACCATCCATCAAAGGCAAACCTAAATCTAGCAATACAGCATCAAATTCACTTTGCTGTAAGAGTTTTAAACCATCAATTCCGTTATTTACCCACTCTACTTCAAACCCCTGATACTTCAATAAAGTCTGAGTAGACTCAGCAATCATAAAGTCGTCTTCAATGATTAAAATTTTTGTCATGGCATCAACTCACTTAAGCAGCAGGCTTACAATTTTGTAGCATATCATTTTTTGCATCAATCACTTGAGTTTGTACACCCAATATACTCAAGAGACTTGGGAATAAATTATCTTGACTCAACACTTTGGATTTTTGTTGGCTTAAACAGCTTACATTGGCCGCTTGATGGGCTTTCCATTCTGCTGAAAACCACATAATCATCGGAACATGCGTCTGTTGTGATGGAGCCATCGCATACGGTGCACCATGTAAGTACATCCCATATTCACCAGTTGATTCACCATGATCCGATAAATACCAGAAACCTGTTTGATACTTGCTATTGGCTTTTAATGACTGAATCACTTCACTCAAGATATGATCTGTATAAACAATACTATTATCATAACTATTGATTAAAGCGTCTTGTGTACAACCCTGAATGGCATTGGTATCGCAAGTGGGTTTAAATTTTTGAAATTCTGGCGTTGCACGGGCGTAGTATGCAGGTCCATGGCTACCGACTTGGTGTAATACTATCAAGCGTGGTGTTTGATCATCCGCTGGAATTTTTTCGATATATTGATTCAACGCATCTACTAAAATTTGGTCATAGCATTCACCTTCTGGTGTACACCATTTTTTCTTCAATTCTGGCGAAATCTCAACTTGCTCAACACGGGTACACGTCCCTTTACAACCTGAGTTGTTATCAATCCATGTCACTTTATATCCAGCACGCTGTGCAATATCCAATAAGCCTTCACGGTGGTTTGCTAAGTTTTCATCATAGTCACTACGAGGCATACCAGAGAACATACACGGTACCGAAACTGCAGTTGCCGTACCACATGAGCTTACCTGACTAAAGTTTATTACGTCTAATTTAGACAGCTCAGGGTTGGTATTTTTTGCATAACCGTTTAAAGAAAAACTCTCAGCACGTGCTGTTTCGCCCACCACCAATACCATTAGTTTTGGCTTTTTGCCTTGCGCAGTTTTCTCTACCAAATGCGCATCTTCACCATATTTCACCAAAGGCAAATTTTCTTTTGGCGCTTGATGATGAAAATATGAAAAACCTGCAGCGATGGCATTTTGTGGCGAGATCATGCCTTTTAAATCGCGGTGTTGACGGAAAATCGCAGCATAATCTACATAGAATACAAAAAGCATTGCTGCCAGCACTGCAAAGGATGCAATAAGATGCACGCCTTTTTTGATCAATACTTTAGATTTGGTTTCAACTTTAAGTGGAATACAGGCCGCAACCAACATTGGTAAGGCCACCATAAAAAGGCTCCAGAACAACAAGCGTATAGACATTAAGCCTTTCACTTCTTGTGGATCCGTCTGCATGGCATTTTGAATCTGATCTGGCGAAATCACAACACCCAAACTGCACACAAAGTAAGCACTAAAACCACCAATAAATAGTAAAATTAATGCAACTACCTTTGCAGTCCAACGCCACTGCAAAAGTTGCAATAAGATGTTATACAGTGCTGTCACCACCAATACAGATGCGATCAAAAATAGCCACGACTTCATCCCTTGATACGGCGTAAGTTGATGCAATTTTTGATAAAACCCAATATTGAGGGCGAAGGCCAACCAAACACTCACTAATAAGTTAAAGCGTGAAACTGGCATTGTCGTGAATGTTTGCCATTTTCTTTTCAGTGATTCAAACATGCAAAATTTCTTCAAATATTTTACGAATGAAGCTAAATTAATCGCGCAAACTTAATCGATACTTAACAAGCTTAATTTATTCTTAAATCCATTATTTAAATTATGTTTTCAATAAGTTAAAAATAATTATCATTCAAACAACTGCTTTTCAAACTACAGTTTTAACGCTGAATTCAGCTCAGTTTAAGCAATATTTTTTTGACTTTCTTTATGCCAAATTAACATCGGAATAATACTCAATAATGCAACAACACAAATCATGCTTAAATACAGTGCATACCCCAATTGATCTGCAATGATGCCACTGACAATATATAAACCACCGCTGACCGTCGCCATGACACTCACCTGAAAAGTAAAATCGGTTCCCGCCATACGTTTACGACTATATTGCATCACTAAAGTCAGCATGACCACCAACAACATCGATGCAAGCATGTCTTCTACAGCATTAATGGTATAAATGAGCCACGGATGAACCAGCACCTGATTTTGGTACTGCCACGCCAGCCATGCATAAGCGCCCAAGCTGAAAACCTTGAGCACGGAAAACAGCCATAAAGCTTGAAAGCGCCCGATATATTTCAGCAGTAAGCCTGCCAATCCAGCCCCCAATAATGCAGCCAACGCCCCCAGCATGGTGATATAAATGCCAATTTGGCTATAGCTTAAGCCCAAATCCACCATCAGTGGTTTTAGCAAGGGCCCCGCCAAGCCATCCGCAATTTTAAAACTCAGTAGCACCATCAACCACCACCACATGTGTGGCTGACCTACAAAATAAGTTAAATAATCACGTACAGACTGCCAGTGAAAAGCTTGCTGAGTGGATGGTGTGGTAACCTGACGTACAGGCTCTTTATAAAAAAGAATAGGTAAACTATTGAAAAAAACCAATACAGCCAAGGCTAAAAAGGTGCTTTGCCAATTTAACCAATCTAAAGCCCATAGTATGGCTCCCCCCCCTATAATAAAGCCCAAACGCGACCCAACCACTTGAAACATGTTGCCCCAATATTGTTGTTCTGATTTGAGTAAACTCACGGCCAAGCCATCTGTTGCAACATCTTGCGTAGCACCCACCATATTCATACTCAGAAGAGCAACAAATAGTGCCATGAGATATAAAGGCTGATCCAAGGCCTGTATAGGCATAAAAGACAGTAGGATTAAAATTGCAATGCTCATGCCCTGCAAGGGCAAAATCCATGAGCGATAATGCCCATGTTTATGATGTCCAATTCGATCAATCCAAGGTGCCCAAAATACTTTAATTGACCAAGGCAACATTAATAGACCAAAACCACCAATATGTGCCAAAGACACACCCTGCGCACGTAAAATCACAGGCAATGCATGCGTCATAAAACCGACAGGTAAACCTTGCGCCCAATATAGAGAAAATAACAACACATAAATGTTCCGCATTTGCAGCATTGCATTTCCCCATTATTCAATTGGTTAAGCTAACTCTTTTATATGCAATTGAACTGCTCATTTTTGCCAATGCAGTTCTTATTTACAGCGCCTATATTAACCTTATCGCCAAGTAAAAGTGCATGACTTCTATGACACAAGACTTTCCTCATTTACCTAATTCTGTGCCCTCACGTGGCACTGCATGGAGTCAATCTGTCTTTAAGCGTTTATTTTTGGCACAAGGCTGGCGCTTTACTGGAGAATTCCCAAACTTCCCCAAAGCCATGGCCATTGTTTCTCCACATACGTCAAATCTTGATGCATGGTATGCCTTTCTCGCTTTACTTGGCTTAGGCATTCGAGTCACAGTGTTTGGTAAAAATACTTTATTTAAGACCCCTCTGAAGCCTATTTTAGATTGGATTGGTGTAATTCCAGTAGAACGCCAACACGCCAGTGGGCTAACTCAACAAATTGTTGAGATCATCCAAGCACAAGAAAAAATTTGGATTGCCATGGCACCCGAAGGCACAAGAAAGCGTGCTGAAAAAATTCGTAGTGGCTTTTATTACATCGCACATGAAGCCCAGATCCCTATTGTGATGTTTGCATTCGATTATGAAAACAAAGCCATCCGATGCTTAAGCGCCTATCACACAACAGGCAATTTCGAACAGGATTTAGCTGAAATTCTACAGTGCTATGAAGGCCATTTTTCACCTAAAAACCCCGACTGGCTAGCCAAGCCGTTACAAAAGCACTGGAAAAAGCCCTAGCAAATTGTTGTATTTTTTGATGAGATATCATACAGCTCAATACTGATGCGACTTTGCTAAACTTTTCTTGATTGTTCCAGATAATGAAACTACTAAAATATTCTTTGCTGAGCGTTTTAGCGCTCAGTTTTGCTGGCTGTGACAAAGCCACACAAACACCCGTTCAAACAACACCCCTCAAAGCACGTGAACCCGTTATTGCTGTTGCTTTAGGTGGCGGTGGTGCAAAAGGTTTTGCACATATTGGGGTACTCAAAGTACTTGAATCTCATGGCATTAAACCCAAAATTGTAACCGGTACCAGTGCAGGTAGCTTCGTAGGCAGCCTGTATGCCAGTGGTAAAAGCCCCTATCAATTACAACAAATTGCACTTGGTTTTAAAGAGTCTGATATTCGAGACTTAACGCTCAACCGCCAAGGCTTTTTATTGGGACAAAAGCTACAAGACTACGTAAACAAAAATGTAGCCAATAAACCGATTGAACAGTTTCCCATTCGCTTTGCTGCCGTTGCTACACGTTTAGATACAGGCCGTAAAGCGGAGTTTATTAAAGGCAATGCAGGTCAAGCAGTGCGTGCCTCATGTAGTATTCCCAATGTATTTGTACCCGCACTCATTAGTGGGCAAAAATATGTTGATGGTGGTTTAGTCAGTCCAATTCCAGTAAAAACAGCTCAAAATATGGGTGCAGACATCGTCATTGCTGTGGATATTTCAGCGCGCCCTGATGGCACGAAAGCCATGAATATGTTTGGCGTACTGGATCAAACCATTAATATTATGGGACAGCAAAGTATTAATGAAGAGCTTCAACAGGCCAACATTGTGATTCAGCCTAAAGTGGGCCACATTGGGACTTTAGATCTAAAAGCCAGTAATGAAACGATCTTGGAAGGCGAAAAAGCCACTCAATTAAAAATCCGAGCGATTCAAAAATTAGTGAGCGACTTTAAAGCATCTCCTGCTGCCTTTAAGCCTGTACCAGTGGCCAAAATCTAAGCACAAGCCCCATATACCATAGCACTGATTCAACCGATTTAGCGCTATGGTATGCTACTCTTATAAATATAAAACATAATAAATAGCTTACCCAAAATCGAGCAGTTGGCTTTTCTGTGCAAAAATACAAAAATAAATTTTATTTATACTCAAAAACTTTTGCATCTGCTACATTGATATCAATACACACCCACGATCTTTGACAACGACACGAGTAGCGGTATGGAATTTATTTTAGAACCTTGGCACTGGTTTGTTTTAGGCTTTCTACTGATCATTTCAGAATTAATCCTTCCAGCTTTCGCCGCCCTCTGGTTTGGTATTGGCGCAATCATGGTGGGTATTTTATATTTTCTGTTTCCAATGTTGAGCACAACAACTCAACTCGTGACTTGGATCATTCTCTCCATTCTTTGCACCATTGCATGGTTTAAATTCATTAAACCACTTTCAAAAGACAAAACCAAAGCCGGCCTTTCTCGTGAAGCAACCGTCGGTCAAGTTGGTATGGTCATTCAAACCAACCTAGAATTAGGACAAATCAAAGTTCGCTTTCCGATTCCCGTATTGGGCAATGCTGAATGGATATGCCGATCTCGCTCTGATGTACAAGTGGGTGACCGCGTGCGTGTCATTGACATTATGGGGAATGATTTGATCGTGCAAGCACATAGTTATAACGACAACTAACAAGAGAGTATTTGAATGAGCGGAGCTACTATTGTTGTTTTAGCCTTTTTGGCCTTTGTTGCCATTACGATTTTTAAAGGTGTCCGTATTGTCCCTCAAGGCTATAAATGGATCGTACAGCGTTTAGGTAAATACCATACCGTACTTGAACCTGGCCTTAACTTTGTCATTCCCTACATTGATGAAGTGGCTTATAAAGTCACCACCAAAGACATCGTATTAGATATTCCTTCTCAAGAAGTCATTACCCGAGACAACGCCGTATTGGTCATGAATGCCGTGGCTTATATTAATATTACAACACCAGTAAATGCGGTGTATGGTATTGAAAACTACTCTTGGGCAATCCAAAACCTCGTACAAACATCATTGCGTTCAATTGTTGGCGAAATGGATTTAGACGATGCCCTGTCTTCACGTGATCATATTAAAGCACGCCTAAAAGCCAGTATCTCTGATGACATCGCTGATTGGGGTATTACCCTTAAAACAGTTGAAATTCAAGATATTAAACCATCACACACCATGCAAGCTGCGATGGAAGAACAAGCAGCTGCCGAACGTCAACGTCGTGCGACAGTAACCAAAGCCGATGGTGAAAAACAAGCTGCTATTTTAGAAGCAGATGGTCGTTTAGAAGCATCACGCCGTGACGCAGAAGCGCAAGTTGTCTTGGCACAAGCATCGCAAAAAGCAATTGAATTGGTCACTTCAGCGGTAGGCGAAAAAGAAATTCCAGTGGCTTATTTATTGGGTGAACAATACGTTAAAGCAATGCAAGATATGGCAAAATCCAATAATGCCAAAACCGTTGTTTTACCTGCGGACGTCATGAGTACCATTCGTGGCATCATGGGTCGCGGCCAATAAAACTTTGAATATTTTTAATCCAATAGACAGCTTTCATGCTGTCTATTTTTATTTCTGACTATAAATTTCTGTATGTTTCGTTAATTTATGGTTAAATTTCACATTATTTTTGAAATTATTTATATGGGTTCATCACAAGCAACAGCTTTTTGACTTGTGAAATTACCTATTGTTATTTCATCCTCCCAAGCACTACGCAACTCAAAAAACGGATATCGTATGAGCTCCCTCGACCCCACCTTAATCACGTTTCTTTTTTATATTGTCGCCATGATTGCGATTGGCCTGATGGCTTATCGTGCGACCAGCAACTTCTCAGATTATATTTTAGGTGGCCGTCGTTTAGGCAGTTTTGTCACAGCGCTATCTGCGGGTGCATCAGACATGAGTGGTTGGTTACTCATGGGCCTACCCGGCGCTATCTATCTTTCTGGCCTATCTGAAATGTGGATTGCCATTGGCCTCATTATTGGTGCTTGGCTGAATTGGCTTTTAGTGGCTGGTCGCTTGCGTGTGCATACAGAAGTTCAACACAATGCCCTCACCTTGCCAGATTACTTCTCTAATCGCTTTAATGACCAAAAGAAGATTTTGCGCATTGTTTCGGCCTTTATCATTTTAATTTTCTTCGCTATTTACTGTGCTTCAGGCATGGTGGCAGGTGCTCGATTATTTGAAAGCATGTTTGGTATTTCTTATAGCACGGCCTTATGGATTAGCGCTGTTGCAACCATCAGTTATGTATTTATTGGTGGTTTCCTTGCGGTGAGCTGGACCGACACCATTCAAGCGGGGCTGATGATTTTTGCCCTCTTGCTCACGCCATTGGTTGTAATTTTATCATTCTCAGACTTGAGCCAAATTAGTATTGCACTGGATGCTGCACACCCACATGCAACAGATGTCTTGGGTAATTTAAGTTTTGTTGCCATTATTTCATTATTGGCTTGGGGCTTAGGCTATTTTGGTCAACCGCATATTCTTGTCCGTTTCATGGCTACCGACTCTGTAAAATCGATTCCAAATGCACGCCGTATCGGCATGACTTGGATGATTTTATGCCTAGGTGGTGCTGTTGCAGCAGGTTTCTTTGGTATTGCTTATTTCCAACAGCATCCTGAATTGGCTGCGGTGGTCAATGCCAACCCTGAAACAGTATTTATGGAACTCACTAAAATTCTGTTTAACCCTTGGGTTGCTGGTATTGTATTGGCAGCCATTTTAGCCGCTGTGATGAGTACTTTAAGTTGCCAGCTTTTAGTATGTTCAAGTACTTTAACTGAAGACTTTTATAAAGCCTTCCTGCGCAAAAATGCTTCTCAAAAAGAACTGGTTTGGGTAGGTCGCTTGATGGTACTGGCAATTGCCCTATTGGCTATTTATATGGCAGGTAATCCTGAATCTAAAGTCTTAGGTTTAGTTGCATACGCTTGGGCAGGTTTTGGTGCAGCTTTCGGCCCGCTAATTATTTTGTCACTGTTCTGGAAACGCATGACCTTAAATGGCGCGCTTGCAGGCATGGTTGTGGGTGCTGTCATGGTCATTGTATGGAAAAATGTATGGGGTGATACAGGCCTATACGAAATTGTTCCAGGCTTCATTTGTTCATTAATCGCAATTGTTGTGGTGAGCTTAATGGGCAAAGCTCCATCTAAAGATGTCACAGATCGTTTTGAACAAGCCGATCAGCTTTATAAAGACAGCGTATAAATACAGTCTTGAAGTAGTGCAATAAAAAAGAGGACGCCATGTCCTCTTTTTTATTGCTGTTCAACTATCAGTTTTACATACTAGATATACAGACCTATGCTTTACGTGTCAGTAAAAACTGCGTAATGTTGGTCAGTTCAGTAACTTGCGATTCATCAAAATGCGCCAAGGCATTCATTGCTTGATGATGCAACTCCAATGCGTAAGTCTGTGCCGCTTCAAGCCCCATCAATGCAGGATAAGTCGATTTATCCACTTGCTGATCTTTACCAGCGGTTTTACCTAATATTGCTGTGTCTGAAGTAATATCTAAAATATCGTCCTGCACTTGAAAGGCTAAACCAATGGCTTGAGCAAATTCACGTAACTTTGGAATGGCAATATCTGTGCCTTCAAAAATCGTCACTGCCGCCATCAAAACTGCCGCAGAAATAAGTGCACCTGTTTTATTGGTATGAATATTTTCCAAGGCTTGCTGATCGACATGTTTGCCTTCAGCCTGTAAATCAAGCACCTGTCCATTCACCATTTTAGATGAAGCTGTTGCAAGTATTTGCATTTGCTTTAACACAATACTGGCTTCAACTGCAGGACCTTGATCAAACAAACGACTTCCCAAAATCTCAAAGGCCATTGATTGTAAAATATCACCAGCGAGCAATGCAGTATCTTCACCATAAGCCACGTGACATGTCGGTTGGCCACGACGTAATAGGTCATTGTCCATACAAGGCAAATCATCATGTGCCAAGGAATAGCAATGGATAAATTCTATGGCAACCGCAGCACGACGTACTGCTGCAGCATTGGCATTCGGCTGAATCGCTGCTGTTGCATAACATAGTGCTGGACGTACACGCTTGCCACCCAACATCACCGCATGATGGACTGCACTTTTTAAAGGCTCTGGAATTGCAAAAGCATCTAAGGCTGTTAACAAATCCTGCTGAATTCGCTGCTGTGCTTCACTAAGTGGATGCACAGAAATGTCAGTTAAGGTTGACACATTCACCTCGATTACCTGATTAAGCTTTTATTTTAAAATGCTGTTCAGCACGTCGTCGCGCCAAAGCATCGCATCTGGTTGCCAGCATCATACTGCTTTCTAGGGCTATTCTCTATGCAACTTGATGTTTCTTGCAGCTAAATTAGCATTTAACCGTCCATGATCGCATCAAAGCGTGTGATTCAAATCATTAAACCTCAATATGCTAACCGCTAAAGCTCGCTTTATTTTTATATAAGCTTATGCTTTTCAAATTCATTCCAAGCCTAACTGAACAATAAAAACTATTGCCACGCTTGTTTACATTAAAAAAGCCCCTGTACTTGAAACATACAAGGGCTTTTAGAGATTAAAAAATATTAATGATTCAACTTAAGCGATGGTTTCCGCAGGAATACGTACCCAACCTTCCATTAATACACGAGCACTACGGCTCATTACTGCTTTTTTCACCACCCACTGCCCTTCGACCAATTCGGCCTGAGCACCCACACGGAGTGTGCCTGAAGGATGTCCAAAGCGTACAGCCTCACGTTCACCACCGCCTGCTGCCAAATTCACTAAAGTTCCTGGTACAGCAGCTGCCGTACCAATGGCAACAGCTGCTGTTCCCATCATGGCATGGTGTAATTTACCCATTGATAGTGCACGAACCAATAAATCTGTATCGCCAGTTTCAAGCTGTTTACCGCTTGAAGATACATAAGCTTTAGGCGCTGAAACAAAAGCGATTTTTGGGGTATGCTGACGTTGTGCTGCTTCTGATACATCCTGAATCAAGCCCATAAATTTGGCACCATACGCACGGATTTTCTCAAATTTAGCCAGTGCATTGGCATCGCTGTTTATATCGTCTTGTAATTCAGTCCCAATATAACCTAATGCTTCAGCTTTCATAAAAATCGTGGGAATGCCCGCATTAATAAACGTCGCTTCAAAAGTGCCAATGTCTGGAACTTCAAACTCGTCAACGACATTGCCCGTTGGGAACATAGCACCACCGTCTTCACCATCATCTGCAGGGTCTAAAAATTCGATTTGCACTTCAGCTGCTGGAAAAGTCACACCATCAAGTTCAAAGTCCCCAGACTCTTGTACCTGACCATCATGCATTGGGACATGCGCAATAATGGTTTTTTGAATATTGGACTGCCAAATACGCACCGTACAGATCCCATCTTTTGGAATACGTGTGCTGTCAACTAAACCATTAGAAATGGCAAATGCTCCAACTGCTGCTGTTAAATTGCCACAGTTACCACTCCAATCAACAAAGGCTTTATCAATAGCCACCTGACCAAATAAGTAGTCGACATCATGATCTGGTTGTGTACTTTTAGATAAAATTACCGTTTTACTGGTACTAGAAGTTGCCCCCCCCATGCCATCAATTTGCTTAGCGTATGGATCTGGACTCCCAATCACACGTAATAAAATTTGGTCTCGAACGTATCCTGCTTGTTGTGCAGCTTCTGGCAAGTCATCTTGCTTAAAAAATACACCTTTACTGGTACCACCACGCATATAAGTTGCAGGAATACGGATTTGGGGTGCATAACTCATTTTTATTCAGTCCTTCATATTTATCATTTGTTGAGTCAAATAGCGTTATTTGAGCACTCAGAATCATACCTTTTTTTGTCAATCTTTTATCTAACTCATGACTTAAGTATAAAAAAACAGCATTTGTATTTTCAAATCTTATACATTTCTAATAACCACTTCTAAACAAATAAAATTAATATATTGATTCATATATTTTTAATATGAAAAATCAAATTAAATAATTTCAATTCGATTGATAAATATTTTTTATAGATTTTGAGCTACTAGGCTATTTCTTCTCAATCTATTACAATCTTTCACTTACTCCATTGTCGGGTGAGTACTTTGAATAACGAATCTTCACAACTGCAGCGCGGCTTAAAAAACCGTCATATCCAGCTCATCGCGATGGGCGGAGCGATCGGTACAGGCCTATTCTTGGGTTCAGCCCAGGTCATTCAATCTGCAGGACCCTCTATTATTTTAGGTTATGCCATTGGCGGCCTGATCGCATTTTTAATTATGCGCCAACTCGGGGAAATGATTGTTCATGAACCTGTTGCGGGATCTTTCAGTCATTTTGCAAACAAATACTGGGGTAAATTTCCAGGCTTTTTAGCAGGTTGGAACTATTGGATTTTATATGTCCTAGTTGCCATGACTGAACTTACTGCTGTCGCTAAATATATTAATTATTGGTGGCCTCACATCCCTGCATGGTCTTCAGTTTTATTCTTTTTTATCGTGATTACTCTAGTCAATCTCGGCAATGTGAAGTTTTATGGTGAATCTGAATTTTGGCTATCAATTGTCAAAGTGACTGCTGTCGTTTCGATGATTCTATTCGGTTTGTATCTGCTCTTGACAGCAGATGCGGGTTCTACTGCGTCATTCTCTAATTTATGGAGTCATGGCGGATTCTTCCCGAATGGTTTTGATGGTCTCTTTTACATGCTGGCATTCTTAATGTTTGCCTTTGGTGGTATTGAACTAATTGGTATGGCCGCTGCAGAAGCAGAAAATCCAGAAAAAACCATTCCTAAAGCCATCAACCAAGTGGTTTTCCGAATTCTGATTTTCTATGTCGGCTCTCTAACAATTCTCTTGTCTTTAGTGCCATGGAATCAATTAGATTTAGGTGGTCTAGATAAAAGTCCATTTGTAATGATTTTCAGTCAATTGGGCATTAACTGGGCAGCGCATTTACTTAATTTCATTATTTTAACTGCGGCACTTTCTGTATATAACAGTGGTATGTATGCCAATAGCCGAATGTTATTTGGTTTAGCGCAACAAGGAAATGCACCCAAAGTATTCTTAAAAGTAAACCGTCAAGGTGTGCCAATTCCAGCCGTGTTGTTCTCTGCACTGCTTATTTTTGGATGCGTACTTTTAAACTACTTCGTCCCAGAAGATGCTTTAGGTCACTTAATTTACATCGTGGTAGGTGCATTAGTATTAAACTGGGCAATGATTTCATTGACTCACTTCAAATTCATGCAACACATGAAAAAAATTGGTGAGAAAACAAAATTCCCTGCACTTTGGGCACCAGTAAGTAACTTTGTGGTTTTGTTGTTCATTGCGACCATTCTTTACATTATGTGGACTCAAGGATTTAAAGAGTCTGTATACATGATTCCAGTTTGGATTCTGGTTATGTTTGGTTTATTTAAATCACTTAATAAATCAAAAGCATAAATTACAGCGTTGCTTTAAAATAAAAAGTTATTGTTTCGGCAATAACTTTTTTTTTATCTCAAATTAGAGTAAATTAAGCCGCACTTGCGCTCTTAGCTTAACTGGATAGAGCAGTTGCCTCCTAAGCGACCGGCGTGGGTTCAAGTCCCGCAGAGCGCACCATTTCCTCTTGTTCTAATCATTTGAAGCTATCTCACTCAAATGTGATCAATGCGTTATTTTAAGAATCATAAATACATCCAAAAATTAATTTGCATTAAAGCTTCAATAAAGCCCCTGTTATATTTATTTCAGCACAAGGCACACAATACATAGCGCTATGTAATTCAGCTCAAAGTGAAGTTAAAAGAACAAAATTTTCAATTAAATCAGCTGACACATCATGATGGTCTTTCCTTTCAACATCATCATATACACACTAAACAATACATCAGCCTATATTTATGTGACATGCAACACAATAAAAAAACTTAATATTTCAACTAATTAAATAAAAAATAATTTTTCAAACAGCTTATTTATTTATTATAGAACAATAGCTTAATTTAACCATTTTTTAAATTTTTAGAATATTAACTCTAATAGATCACAATTTATTCGTTTTTTTATTTCTAGAGCATTTACTCTTATTTAATTTGTGCTATTTTTGTGACATGGAGTAAACAGCCAGGCAACATAAAAGCAGGAAAATCCTCCATAAAATATAACAATCGTCACTTATAAAAATGCAGTAACCGAACGAATTTTCACCTCAAGGAAAGATGAAGAATGAAATTGAAAACGCTATCTACAGCAGTACTACTTGCAACACTACCAACTGCGGGCGCATTTGCAGCAGCATTAGACCGTTCTGGCCAATCAATCTCAGCTTTTTTACAACCTGGCAACTATTTCGAAGCAGGTATTTCTGTACTTGACCCAACTGTTTCAGGTAAAGCAATTGCCAATGGATCTGGCATTGCAGATATGGCTGATGATTATTATTTCCCGAATGCCGCACTTAAACTACAGTTAACTGATAATATTTCTTTTGGTTTAATTTACGACCAACCTTTCGGCGCTTCAGCAACTTATGCTACAACTGATGCACCTTTATCTGCAACAGGTGAAGGTTTATTCCATGGTGGCAATGGCGAAGCAACAACAGTGGATGTAAAAACTCAAAATATTTCAATGATTTTTGGCTATCAGCCAACTGAAAACTTTAACTTTTATGCAGGCCCTGTTTACCAAACTGTAAAAGGTCACCTACAGCTACGTGGTCTTGCCTACAACGGAAAAACAGCTTTTGGTGCTTATAATGCCACAATGAAAGAAGATGGCGCTGTAGGCTGGTTAGCAGGTGCTGCTTACCAAATTCCAGATATCGCATTAAAAGCATCTGTTACGTACCGCTCTGAAATTGATCACAAAGTAGCAAGTGATGAAACCTTTGCCGCAACTTCTGCATTTGCTGGTTTAAATGTGGCACCAAATGGCAACACTGACATTACAACACCGCAATCTGTAAACTTAGATTTCCAAACTGGTATCATGGCTAATACAGTCGCATTTGCTAATTTGCGCTGGGTAAATTGGAAAGACTTTTCAATTCGCCCTTATAAATTTGACACAGCGTCTAAACTAGCTTCTGCTCAAGCTACAAATAATCTTTATACTAAAGGCTTCAACTTAGTTGACTACTCAGACGACCAATATAGTGCAACTGTAGGCGTAGGCCGTAAAGTCAATGAACAGTGGGCGGGTAACGTATCTGTAGGTTATGACACGGGTGCAGGCAATCCTGTGTCTACACTTGGCCCAACAGAAGGTTATTGGAATATTGGTCTAGGCCTTCAATTCAGCCCTGCACCTAATTACTTCATTGCGGGTGGTATAAAATACTTCTGGTTAGGCGATGCAACTGCTCGTTCAGGTGCTTACTCAATCCCTGGTAATGCTGAAAAAGCACAAGTTGCTAAATTTGAAGACAACAATGCTTGGGCATACGGCCTAAAAATGGGTTACCGCTTCTAATTCATCTTCTATTTTTAAACGACTGCAGTACGCTGCAGTCGTTTAACTTCTAATTGATCAAACTATAAGCAAACAGTTCACCACCCTCCATACGCTAAAAATTAAAATAATTACTCTATTTTTTTATTCAAAATCATTTAGATAAGTTCACATAAATAGTATTTTTACTCTAGACAACCCTTTTCTATGCATGCATAAGTTCATTTTTAGAGCAAATCTGAGTATTTACTCATTTTTTTTATGTGTTACTTTTCCCTCATTGAACTTCTATGAAAAGTTACAAACAGGGAAATGTATGAAACTAAATCGCCTTAGCCTTGCTATTTTACTCACGGCTTTACCAACATCATCAATCTTTGCTGCTGGTTTAGATCGCTCTGGTCAATCTATTTCTGCCTTTTTGCAAAATGGAAATTATGCTGAAGCTGGGATTACAGTTATCGACCCAACCGTTAAAGGGCAAGATAATTTTCTTAAAAGTAATGTCTCAGATATGGCGGAAGACTACTACTTCCCTAGTGCAGCAGTAAAAGTACAACTAACAGATAAAATTTCGCTCGGTTTATTATATGACCAACCTTTTGGTGCAGATGCACAATACAGCATTGAAAATCAAATTTTTGAGCAAAATAACGAAGGTACTGCTGTAACTGTTAAAACAGAAAATATTACAGCTCTTATTGGTTATCAACCAAATGAAAACTGGAATATCTATGCTGGTCCAGCATGGCAAACAGTGGAAGCAAATGTACGCTTACGTGGTAAAGTGTATGGTGGCTTAAATTATAATCTTGACATAGACACACAAGAGGCATGGGGATGGGTTGCAGGCTTCGCATACTCAATTCCAGATATTGCACTAAAAGCAGCATTAACCTATCGTTCAGAAATAGAGCATGAAGCTACATCAAAAGAAAAATCATTGCTTACAGGTCTAAATACGGTTACAAATCCAATCAATGCAACAACCCCTCAGTCTGTCAATCTTGACCTTCAAACTGGTATTGCAGCTAATACAATTGCCTTTGCTAATATTCGATGGGTTGAATGGAGCCAATTTGCTATTACTCCAAAACACTTACAAACAGCTTCTGGCGGTGCAAACCTTCTTGATTACTCGAAAGATCAATGGTCTGCGAATGTTGGTGTAGGTCGTAAGTTTAATGAAAAATGGTCAGGTTCAGCACTTGTAAGCTATGACACAGGCGCTGGCAATCCTGTAACCACACTTGGACCAACCGAAGGGTATTGGGGTGTAGGTTTAGGTGGTCAATATAGCCCTGAAGAAAACTATTTCATTCAAGCTGGCATTCGATATATGTGGCTAGGTGATGCAACAGCTAAAACAGGTACTACACCAAATGTAGGTAGCTTTTCAGATAACAATGCTATCGCATACGGTCTAAAAATCGGTTACCGCTTCTAATTCGTATTGATTAAATATAGCCCAATCAAATGATTGGGCTATTCTTTTTTATATATTGATTATTAGAACGACTAAACAATTCATTCGTTCCATATTTTAATCAATACTTAATCATATTTTAATCTGCTTAAATTGAGCTCATCAAATGATAGTAGCACAGTAAAATAATCTTTATATGCACGTCTAAAATTGCACAGCTTTCCACTTTTTCTCTAATATAAACACCAATATTATTAACAAACTTACTTTTATATTAAAAACAGCAGCCATTAACAATTCCAAATTTACGGACTTATTCATTTATCAAAATAATAAATCCTACCTATTTAAATCGCTCTATCTATTAAAATATCTTAATAGTTTTAATTTAATACTTTCTTCGCTATTTAGATTACATTGTTAAAATTCCACTTCCCCACTACACCTAATATTTAAATCAATAATTTTTATACCCCCAACAACCCTTTAAAAAATTACAAAAACTCTAAAAATAAAATGTATTACCCTATTTTTTTAAAATATAAATGAGACATATTTCACATATTATTTTTTTTAATGCTTAAGAATTGATGTTTTTTACCCAATTGACTATAGCGTTTAATCTTATAAATATAGTATGTATTTTCATAATGTTAGTGATATTTTTTAGAGTAAAAGCACCAAAAAACCAAATATAAAAATCTATTTTTTGACCAAATATTAAATTTAGAGTCTTTACTCTTTTTATATTTATGGTATTTTTCGCCTATAAGGTATGAGTAAAATTAAAATGATTTCTCATATTTTTTAAAGCAATGAAGCGTTTATTTATACTTGGATAGTAAAATGAATTTAAAAAAATTAACGAGCGCAATAATTTGAGCAAGTCTACCAGCATCAAGTGTTTTTGCTGCAGCAATGGATCGTTCAGGGCAATCCATCCAAGCTTTTTTACAGCCAGGGAATTATTTTGAAGCTGGTATTTCAGTATTAGATGCTGATGTTTCTGGAACTATGAAGGAAGATGCAACTGGTCAGCTTAAAAACACACCATTAGGTGATATGGCGAACAGTTATTACTTCCCTAATGCAGCCTTAAAATTTCAAATTAATGAACATTTTTCTGCTGGTTTAATTTATGACCAACCATTTGGTGCAGATGCAGAATACAAAGTGTCAGGGTATTGCTCTACTCCTTCTGCAAGTAAAGGCTGTAGTAATTCAAGTGGTGCCTTTAATAGTGCAACCGAAGGCACTAAAGTTGAAGTTAAATCACAGAATTTATCTTTGATCGCTGGTTATCAACCCACTGAAAACTGGAATATTTATGGTGGTGCAGTTTATCAAACTGTAAAAGGCAATATTAAACTTGCAGGTAGCGAATATTCACTCTTCAGTGGCTATGGCGCAACGATTAAAGAAAACAGCGCTGCGGGTTGGCTAGCGGGTATTGCATATCAAATTCCAGAAATTGCATTAAAAGCATCCGTAACTTATCGTTCAGAAATCGACCACTCAGTTAATGCGACAGAAGAATTTGGCGGATTACTTAACCTAAGTTTGTATAAGCCTGCAAAACGAACTAATGGAAAAACAGATATCACCACACCGCAGTCTGTAAATATTGATTTACAAAGCGGTATCATGGCAAATACTGTCGCATTTGCTCAGTTACGTTGGGTGGACTGGTCTAATTTCAGTATTCGACCTCATCAATTTGGTGAAGCAACTCAAATATCGACTATTGCAGGAAGCACAGGAAAACCAACTGGTTTTGATTTAATCGCATACGATAAAGACCAAATTTCTGCAAATGTGGGTGTAGGTCGTAAATTTAATGACCAATGGGCTGGTACAGTCATGGTGGGTTGGGATTCTGGTGCAGGTAATCCTGTTTCAACACTTGGACCAACAGATGGCTATTGGAGTGTAGGTTTAGGCGGCCAATTCAGCCCAACACCACAAAGCTTTATTCAAGCTGGCGTTAAATACTTTATGCTCGGCGATGCTAAATCACAAGTTGCGAGTGTATTTGGTTCAGATGAATATTCTGCCAACTTTAAAGACAATGATGCAATCGGTTATAGCTTGAAAATCGGTTACCGCTTCTAATTGGCGTTACAAATTAGGATTAAACAAGAAAGGGCGCCATTGGCGCCCTTCTCTTATTGATTGCTAAATTCACAATCACATTTGATTATTCAGGAATATCACGTACCGATGCTTCACGAATCGCTTGTTTTAATGCTGCATAACCATGAATTGGTGGGAATTGCGGGAATTCTGCAATAACGTTTGCAGGTGCATCAAACAAGAAACCTTTGTCTGCTTCGCCTAGCATCGTCGTATCATTATAAGAGTCACCAGCCGCAATCACACGGAAGTTCAAACCATGTAATGCTTGTACTGCTTTACGTTTTTGATCAGGCTGACGCAGTTTATACGCAGTGATCATGCCATTTTCGTCAGTTTCTAATTTATGACAGAAAATCGTTGGCCATCCCAATTGTTTCATTAATGGATGAGCAAATTCATAGAATGTGTCAGAAAGAATAATGAGTTGAAAATGCGTACGCACCCATTCTACAAACTCTTTCGCACCTTCAAATGGCCCCATATCTGCAATAACCGCTTGAATGTCGTTTAAACCTAAACCATGTTGTTTAAGAATGTTTAAACGTTGTGTCATTAGCACATCGTAGTCTGGGATATCACGTGTGGTCGCCTCAAGCTCCTTAATCCCTGTTTTTTTTGCAAAGTTAATCCAAATTTCTGGAACTAACACGCCCTCAAGATCTAGACATACGATTTCCATGGGTTCTCCCAAATGTCAGTGTTGTAAAAAGTTATTAAAAGTTGTATCTATCATAGCCGATGTTTATATATGAACGCTCAGCTTTATTAATTCTATTTTTTTCATATCAATCTAATTTTTATTAATAAGTCATCTTTAGCATTTCTATTAAAATAGATGTGAAATAAATTAATATAGGTTTGCCGTTTCCAAGCCTATTGCCAGGACACACATGACTACAATCCCAAGTATTAATCTTGTAGATGCACTTGCATCTGAATATGCAGACAAATCTCCGTCTGAAATTATGAAACTTGCACTGAGCCAACAAGGCGAAATTGCGATTTCTTTTTCTGGTGCAGAAGATGTTGTTCTTATTGATCTTGCATCTAATTTAGGTATTCCTTTTCGTGTCTTTAGCCTAGATACTGGTCGCTTACACCCAGAGACCTATCAATTTTTAGATACCGTGCGCAAACACTATAAAATTGATATTGAAATTTGCTTCCCAGAGTCTGAAGCTGTACAAAAACTTGTGTCCGAAAAAGGCTTTTTCAGTTTTTATCAAGATGACCACAAAGAATGCTGTGGTATTCGTAAAGTACAGCCACTACGTAAAAAACTAGCAACTTTGGATGGTTGGATTACAGGTCAACGTAAAGACCAAAGTCCAGGTACGCGTAATGAAATTCCTGTGGTTCAAGCCGACCCTGGTTTTTCAGGTCCTGGCAAGCAACTCATCAAATATAACCCATTAGCTAACTGGTCTAGCGCAGATGTTTGGAATTATATCCGTCTCATGGAAATTCCATACAATCCATTGCATGAACGTGGCTTCACCTCCATTGGTTGTGAGCCTTGCACTCGCCCCGTTCTTCCAAACCAACACGAACGTGAAGGTCGTTGGTGGTGGGAAGATGCCACGCATAAAGAATGCGGTTTGCATGCAGGCAATATGAAAAAATAAGCCCATCAAAACCACTGCCCATGCAGTGGTTTTTTTCACCTTATAAATGCACAGAATTTCATTTTTTTTTAAGCTAAACCCGTTATACTGCATAAGAAATCATATAATTCTAACAAGGTAACTCAGACAAGAGTTCCCATAGATATTGCAATGAGGCAATCACCCCTATGCGTCCATTACACCCAATTGACTTTATTTTTCTATCTTTGGAAAAACGGCAACAACCCATGCACGTGGGCGGTCTATTTTTATTTCAAATTCCAGACAATGTAGCCGCATCTTTTATTCAAGATTTAGTCTCAGATATTCGAAACTCAAAGTCGATTCCCATTCCACCTTTTAATAACAAATTGAATGGGTTCTTTTGGGATGAAGATGAAGAATTTGATTTAGATCATCATTTTCGCCATATTGCCTTACCACAGCCTGGTCGAATTCGTGAATTACTTACTTATATCTCACAAGAACATAGCGCACTCATCGACCGTGCTAAACCTTTATGGACCTGCCATATTATTGAAGGAATTGAAGGCAACCGCTTTGCCATGTATTTCAAGATTCACCACGCCATGGTGGATGGTATCGCAGGTATGCGTCTGGTACAAAAATCTCTTGCGCATGATCCAACAACTAAAAGTATTGTACCGCCTTGGTGTGTTGAAGGCCCGCGTGCAAAACGCTTAAAACAGCCCAAAGTCAGCCGGGCAAAAAGTATTTTAGATGGTCTAAAAAGCCAGCTACAAGCCACACCACGTGTTGCCTACGAGCTGTCTCAGACCATCATGAAAGACATGGGACGCAATCCTGACTACGTGTCTAGCTTCCAAGCGCCGAGCTCTATTTTAAATCAGCGTGTCAGCTCTTCACGTCGTTTTGCCGCACAATCATTTGAGTTTTCGCGTTTGCGTCATATTTCCAATGCATTGGGTGTGACGATTAACGATACCGTACTGGCGATTTGTTCAGGCGCACTGCGTGAATATTTAATTCATCAAAATGCACTTCCGAAAAAACCATTGATCGCCATGGTCCCTGCTTCTATTCGTGATGATGACTCAGAAACATCAAACCGTATCACCATGATTTTAGCGAATTTGGGTACGCATAAAGATGATCCACTAGAGCGTTTAAAAATAGTGCGTCGCAGTGTGCTGAATGCCAAACAACGCTTTAAACGCATGAATGCGAATCAAATTTTGAATTATAGTGCGTTTATTTATGGTGCTGCTGGCTTAAATATTGCGTCTGGCCTTATGCCAAAACGTCAAGCGTTTAACCTTGTTATTTCAAATGTGCCAGGCCCTCAAGAGCCTTTGTATTGGAATGGTGCACGTTTAGAAGCCTTGTATCCTGCTTCTATTATTTTGGATGGCCAAGCGCTGAACATTACAATGACCAGTTATATGGATAAATTGGAAGTGGGTTTAACTGCTTGTCGTAATGCATTACCTAAAATGCAGAACTTACTTACCCATTTAGAAGATGAGATTCAAACCTTTGAAGCAATTGTGAATGCCAATCACCCAAAGTTGCAAGCGGTCAGTTAGATTCTCCAATCTGATCGCATTAAAAGAACTTAGCAATCCAATTTAAATCATCTCACCCCCCTCAGCTTGAGGGTTGAGACTTCAAAATGACAAAAAAATAAGGGGCTCTATATGCCCCTTATTTTTTAATGTGTCTACACTGTTTTAATAATTCATGACAAGCTGAACGAATCATAGATGCTGTAATTTGTACTTCATTACCACGCTCATCTACGATGTAAGCCGTATGCATATTTTTTGCATCTAGTACATGTTTTAAGCCTGTTTCAATCACTGCTTTACTTACACCCATCACACACCTCACTTTGCTAAACCATTTCCCCTCTCTCAATTGAGAAATGGCTTTGGCTATTCGATGTGTCTAGTATTGTAAATCTGAGATTAAAAGTAAAATTTCAGATGTAACAAGTGTTTAACGATATTCTGTTACAATTTCAACTCAGAATGATATCGTATTGCTCTTGCGTATACAGATTTTCCACCTGAAACTTGATTACACGACTAATAAAGTGCTCTAAATCGGCCACTGCAGGTGCTTCGGCTGTTAACAATCGGTCAATCACAGACGGATGTGCAACCACGGTAAAGCCACCTTGCGATTCAAAAGCACGCGCATATCGTAAGATTTCTCGAAATATTTCATAACATACTGTCTCTGCAGTTTTCACATAACCGCGTCCCTGACAAGTTGGGCAGGACTCACACAACAAGTGCTCTAATGACTCACGTGTGCGCTTACGTGTCATTTCCACCAAACCCAGTTCAGAGACTTGGGTAATTTTGGTTTTGGCATGATCACGTTCGAGCATTTTTTCAAACTGGCTCATCACCTGTTCACGATGCTGTGCTTCTTGCATGTCAATAAAATCAATAATAATAATGCCACCTAAGTTACGCAGTCTTAATTGACGGGCGATCACTTGTGTTGCTTCCATATTGGTTTTAAAAACAGTATCTTCCAGTGAACGACCACCGACATAAGAGCCTGTATTTACATCAATGGTGGTCATTGCTTCGGTCTGGTCAATCATCAGATAACCGCCCGACTTTAAAGCCACACGCGTTTGTAAGGCTTTTTGAATATCTTCTTCAACATTATACAAGTCGAAAATTGGACGCTCACCTGGATAGTGAATGAGGCTATCGCGCATATTCGGTACAAAAACGTCTACAAACTCTTTGAGTTTGCCGTGAATTTCTCGTGAATCGACATGAATTTTAGCGGTGTTTTCGTTGGCCAAATCACGTATAACACGCTGTGGTAAAGGTAGCTCTTCAAAAATTAACGATGGAACTGCAATACTTTTTTGCTTACGTTGTATGTATTCCCACAGCTTGGCCAAATAAGCCATGTCTTGTGCAATGGCTGCTTCTTCAATACCATCCGCTGCCGTTCTCACAATAACTGAACCAGGAAGCTTATGCTCGGCTTGAATACGCTCGATAATGCCACGTAAGCGATCACGCTCCTCTTCAGACTCAATGCGCTGTGATACACCTGTATGACTGCCAAAAGGCATCATGACCAAGTAGCGAGAAGGAATAGATAGGTCTGTGCTTAATCGCGCGCCTTTGGTACCAAGCATATCTTTCATGACTTGAACCGTCAGGATCTGCCCAGGTTGGAGTAATTCAAAGACATTAGGTGTGGGTTGATTACGTGGCCAAACCATATCATTGATATGCAAAAAAGCTGTACGCGAGAGACCAATATCAACAAAAGCAGCTTGCATACCCGGAAGCACACGTACCACTTTTCCCTTATAAATATTGCCCACCAATCCACGTTTAACAGTGCGCTCAACAAATAGCTCATTGACGGTGCCATTTTCAATTAAAGCCACACGACATTCCATCGGTGTGACGTTAATCAACAATTCGTCAGACATAATAAGACTCAAAACATTATAAAAATTCTGTATTGCAGTTAATTTAGTACCTTAACTGTCTTTAATAACTCTACTGTCTCGTGCAAAGGTAAGCCAACCACATTGGAATAGCTTCCTTCAATTCGGGGAATATAGCGCGCAGCTATTCCCTGTATCGCATAGGCTCCCGCCTTGCCAACAGGTTCACCCGTTGCCCAATAGTCTTCCATATCTTGCACAGTAAGTGTTTGAAATTCAACCTGTGTACGCACTACTATACTGTAAATTTTATCTTTTGTACGTACACAAACGCCAGAATACACATCATGGGTGCGACCAGAAATTTGTTGCCACATTTCAAATGCGTGTTGCTTAGATATAGGCTTGCCTAAAATTACACCGTCTACCCCTAAACTGGTATCGGCAGCAATAATCACGGCATCAGAAAAATGCGCTTGGACGGCTTCAGCTTTTTGACGCGACAGACGCTCGACATAGTCCGCAACATGTTCATGTGCTCGAACCGACTCGTCGATGTCTGGGCTAAAAATATCGAACTCAAGCCCGAGCTGTGTGAGCAATTCACGGCGCCGTGGCGAGCTTGAGGCAAGAACTAGATGCGCCATTTATGTAGAAAATAATAAATGACAGGCCAAAACAAAATGCTGGTAAGCAAAGGTTGCCAATGGCGCGCAAATGAAAAGTGAATACCACTCATGACCTGCGTCAGCCAAACAATGGTTAAGTGCGCTAAAACAGCCAAAGCACTAATAATCCATAAATTGCTAAACGTCAGTATACGGCGTTCACGGATTAAAAACCGTGAAAGAAAGGCAATAAGTACAAAACTTAGTGCATTCATCCCCAATGGGGAATCTAAAAGTAAATCTGCAAATAAACCTGTGCCAAAAGCGAACCAAATACCACACCATGTAGGTTGACACAATACCCAAAAGAGCATGATTAACAACATGAATAATGGTCGCCACCCCGTGATCTCATAAGATAAAGGGTATACCATCAGAATCGACCCTAAAATGACCGAAAAAATAATGGCCATTAAAGGATCGCGATGTACTTTTGGACTTTGTTTAGCGATCAGCATTCGGTTGCTCCATCGCTAAAGAATCTGAAAATAAAACCACAACGTGATGTCCGCCTGCCAATTGGGCTGCAGGTATTACATCAATTTTAGCAAACTCGCCTGAATTATGACGGCTCACTTTTGCCACTGTCCCCACCAAATAGCCCGCTGGAAAATGTGCGCCTAAGCCTGAGCTATACACTTTTTCACCTACTTTGATGTTGGCACTGGTTGGTACATATTCCATTTTTAAATGGCCTAAATCGCCTGTACCCGTAACAATTGCACGCATACCCGTATGTTCAAGCCGTACCGATAAAGAATGTTCTTTATCAGAGAGCAACATCACACGACTACTATGCGGATAGACATTGATAATTTGCCCCATCACGCCCTTATCATCAAGCACAGTTTGGCCAACGCGTAGTTGACTGGTTGAACCGCGGTTAATCACAATAATATGACGTAGAGGGTCAGCATCTGTACCAATCACTTCTGCAATCTCCATACGCCCATCAATAATAAGAGGTGTATCGAGTAAACCACGCAAGCGTGTATTTTCTGCAGAAAGCTCAGAAAGCTTTTGTAAGCGCACTTGTGCCTGCAATAGCTCTGCCTGCATAGCAGTGTTTTCACGGCGCAGTTGTGCTTCTGATTTGGTTTGCTGGTTGAGCCATTCTCGCGATAACACTGGATAGCTTGCCATGGCATAAATAGGATTATATGCCGCGTACAAGACGTCTCTGGCCGGTTGAATTACGTGTGGCATGCGCCAATCAAAGAATAGCACAACCAAGCACGTAATTACCGCAATGATAAATGAGCGAAAAGATGGCGGTTGTCTAGAAAACAGTTGAGTTTGCACCCGCCCAGTCCTTTTCTTAGCCTACAAATAACATGTCGTGATTTGGATTATCAAAGAAATCTAGAACTTTTCCACCACCACGAGTGACACAAGTTAGAGGATCTTCAGCAACCACCACAGGCAAGCCCGTTTCTTTCGCAAGAAGTTTGTCTAGGTTACGTAGTAATGCACCACCACCTGTAAGCACAATACCGCGCTCAGCGATGTCTGAAGACAGCTCTGGTGGCGTTTGTTCCAAAGCAGATTTTACTGCTGAAACAATGCTTTGTAATGGATCAGAAATCGCTTGAGTAACTTCATCCGATGTTACTGTAATCGCACGAGGTACACCCTCTGCCAAGTTACGGCCACGAACTTCAATCTCAAGTGGTTTTTGGCCTTCATCAGGCAATGCCATACCCACTTCTTTTTTAATATTTTCAGCAGTGGTTTCACCAATCACACAACCATGCGCTTTACGCACGTAGTTAATGATTTGCTCATCAAATACATCACCACCGATACGGAGTGAGTCTGCATATACACAACCTTGTAGCGAAATAATCGCAATTTCAGTTGTACCACCACCCACATCAACCACCATAGAACCGCATGCTTGCTCTACAGGCATGCCCGCACCAATTGCAGCCGCCATTGGCTCTTCAATTAAACGTACGTCACGTGCGCCAGCGTTATACACGGCTTCACGAATAGCACGGCGTTCAACCAAAGTTGATTTGCATGGCACACATACCACAACACGTGGCGCTGGTGGGAAGAGACGTTTTTCATGCACTTTGCCAATAAATTGGTTCAGCATGGTTTCAGTCACTTCAAAGTCTGCAATCACACCGTCTTTCATTGGACGGATAGCAGAAATGTTGGCTGGTGTACGACCTAGCATTTGTTTCGCGTCAAGACCTACTGCGGCAACGATTTTTTGTGAACCACTGTGACGAATAGCCACAACCGTGGGTTCATTTAATATAATGCCTCGTCCTGGCGCATAAATAAGTGTATTTGCAGTACCTAAATCAATGGCTAGATCAGGCGAAAACAAGCCAATTAGTCGTTTTAGAATCACGGGGACGTTCTCAGTTAAACTTTTATATGGACGCAAGGTGGCAACTTTAACTAAATGTGATGATTTGAACAAGTCAATCGCTTATTATAAGCCTCGATATTTTGAATTTTTTTAATACTGATTAGGTAATGTTATGTCTACAACGGATGCACAGCATTCTGCAGATCTCAATGCACAAACAGTTTCATCGATTGCCCATCTGGCTCGATTGTCGCTAGATGACACGCAATCTGCTGAATATGCTCAAAGTTTAAATAAAATTTTAGGCATGATGGACACCTTAAAAGGTATCAATACAGATGGTGTTGAACCATTAAAGAGCCCATTTGATCATCCACAACCATTACGTCAAGACGTGGTATCAGAAAGCAATCATCGCGATGAATATCAAGCAGTTGCGCCAAGCGTGCAAGAAGGCTTGTACCTTGTACCTCGCGTAATTGAGTAATTTCCGATCAAACGCACTATTGTTTCAAATTAAACGTAAAGAAATATTTCTCATGACAGATTTACATCGCTTATCAATTCGTGAATTGTCTGAAGGTTTGGCGGGCGCTAAATTTTCTTCACGCGAATTGACCGAACATTATTTAAAACGCATTGAAAAAATCGATGCTCAAGTCAAATCATACGTGACCGTCACTGCGGAACAAGCACTTGCACAAGCCGATGCTGCTGATGCTGCCATCAAAGCGGGCACTGCATCTGTTTTGACTGGTGTTCCAATTGCGCACAAAGACATCTTTTGTACCCAAGGCATTAAAACCACAGCTGGTTCTAAAATGCTGGATAATTTTATCTCTCCTTACGACGCAACCGTTGTAGCGAAAGGTAAAGCTGCGGGCCTTGTCACTTTAGGTAAAGTGAACATGGATGAATTTGCAATGGGTTCAACCTCTGAAAATTCATACTACGGCGCAACTGCTAACCCATGGAACTTAAGCCATGTACCAGGTGGTTCATCTGGTGGTTCTGCAGCGGCTGTAGCAGCTGACCTCGCACCGTTTGCCACAGGTACAGACACAGGCGGTTCAATCCGTCAGCCTGCATCTTTCTGTGGTTTGACAGGTCTTAAACCAACTTACGGTCGTGTATCACGCTTCGGTATGATCGCATACGCATCATCTTTAGACCAAGGTGGCCCAATGGCGCGTTCGGCTGAAGACTGTGCTTACCTCATGAACGTGATGGCAGGTCATGACGCGAAAGATTCAACCTCTGTTGAAAAAGACGTCGACAACTATGTTGCGAACTTAAACGGCACATCGGTAAAAGGCTTACGCATTGGTATTCCTAAGCAATACTTTAATGTAGCTGGCTTAGATGCTGACGTAAAAGCACGTGTTGAAGAATCTCTGAAAAAGCTTGAAGAAATGGGCGCAATCTTGGTTGAGATTGATCTCACCATGACGGATGCTTATGTTCCAACCTATTACCTGATTGCGCCTGCTGAAGCATCTTCTAACTTACAACGTTTTGACGGCGTACGTTATGGCTACCGTGCAGAAAATCCAGTTGATTTGATGGATCTTTACAAGCGTTCACGCTCTGAAGGTTTTGGTAAAGAAGTTCAACAACGTATCTTGATTGGCACCTATGCGTTATCAGCTGGATACTACGATGCTTATTATGTGAAAGCACAAAAAGTACGTCGTTTAATCCAACAAGATTTCTTAAAAGCATTTGAATCTGTAGATGTGATTGCTGCCCCTGCTGCCCCAACAACTGCGTATAAGATTGGTGCAAACCTTTCTCCTGTAGAAATGTACTTAGGCGACATCTACACCATCGCAGTGAACTTGGCAGGTCTTCCTGCGATCAACGCGCCTGTTGGTTTTGACAAAGACAACTTGCCTGTTGGCTTACAGCTGATTGGTAACTACTGGTCAGAATCTCAATTGTTGTCTGTGGTGCATCAGTACCAACAAGCAACGGATTGGCATACTAAACGCGCTGCGATTGCTGAGGAGAATGCATAATGGCTAAGAACGCTGCTAAACCAAAATCTAACCTGATTGATGGTTGGGAAGTCGTTATTGGTATTGAGATTCACACTCAGCTTGCAACCAATACTAAAATTTTCTCAGGTTCATCCACTGTATTTGGTCAAGACCCAAATACACAAGCGAGCCTTGTTGACCTTGCAATGCCGGGCGTATTGCCAGTATTGAACAAAGAAGTGGTTGATCTTGCAATTCGCTTTGGTTTGGGTATTGATGCTTACATCGACCAAGCTTCTGTATTTGCTCGTAAAAACTATTTCTACCCAGATTCTCCTAAAGGCTACCAAATCAGCCAAATGGACAACCCGATTGTGGGCTTGGGTCATATCGACATCCAGCTTGAAGACGGCACAGTAAAACGCATTGGCGTTACCCGTGCGCACCTTGAGGAAGATGCAGGTAAATCAATCCATGACCAATTTGAAGGCATGTCAGGCATCGACTTAAACCGTGCAGGCACACCTTTACTTGAAATCGTATCTGAACCAGATATGCGTTCAGTTGAAGAAGCGGTTGCCTACATTAAAGCGATTCACACGCTGGTACGTTGGTTAGGCATTTCTGACGGCAACATGGCGGAAGGTTCGTTCCGTGCTGACTGTAACGTGTCTTTACGCCGTCCGGGTCAACCTTTTGGTACACGTTGTGAGTTGAAAAACCTCAACTCATTCCGCTTCATTGAACAAGCGATTAACGTTGAAATCGAACGTCAAATGGAAATCCTAGAATGGGATGGCACAATTGACCAAGAAACGCGTTTATTCGACCCTGTGAAGATGGAAACACGTTCAATGCGTTCGAAAGAAGAAGCGAACGATTACCGCTACTTCCCAGACCCTGACTTGTTGCCTGTTATTATTGCAGATGCACAAATTGAAGCAGCTCGTGCTGCGTTACCTGAGTTGCCTGCTGCACGTCGTGCGCGTTTTGTCGCTGACTTTGGCGTGACTGAGTACGATGCACACGTACTTACGCTTACTCGTGAAATGTCAGAGTTTTATGAAGACGTAGTAAAAGCTGCAGGCGGCGCTGCGCAAGGTAAAGTGGCTGCGAACTGGGTGATGGGTGAATTCTCTGGTGCTTTAAACAAAGCGAGCCTAGAACTAGCGGATGCTCCTGTAACAGCAGAAAAACTTGGTGGCATGATTGCACGTATTGTGGACAACACAATTAACGGTAAGATTGCGAAGCAAGTATTCGGCTTTATGTGGGAAGAAGGCAAAACTGCGGACGAAATTATTGCTGAAAAAGGCTTGAAACAGGAAACTGATACAGGCGCAATTGAAGCAATTATTAAAGACGTACTTGCAGCTAACGAGAAGATGGTTGAAGAGTATAAATCTGGTAAAGAGAAAGCCTTTAACGGTCTTGTTGGTCAAGTAATGAAAGCAGCGAAAGGTAAAGCCAACCCTGCTCAAGTGAATGAATTGATGAAAAAATTGATTGGTTAATCTGACCTTTCTCTAAAAGAAAACCCGCTTTAGAGCGGGTTTTTTATTTTTTCAATAATTTCTTTAATGTTGGCATTAATCTCTTCTACATGATTAAAAAACTGTTCTGATAAGTTTTCTCTAGCAATTTTTGACTCAATGATTTTATGATCGGCTTCTGTTCTATCTTTTTGTAAAAGACGTACTGCTTTAGTTAATTTTTTTGAAGATCCTATTTTTTCTTCAAACAATCCTAATAACTCTAACTTACTAATATCTCGTCCTGATTCATATACAAAATCCTTATCTAAACAACCTTTATTCTTCCTAAGAAAATCTTTTAAAGTTTTCTGATTAATATTATCTGGCCCGACTAATTTAAAGAGTTCACTACAACTATCAAAATAAGATTTTTGAGTATTTTCGACTGGAGGACGGCAATAAATATTTTGTACTTTATTAAAAATCTTATTCTCAAACAGTGAATTTAATGACTCTAAGTTGTTAGTTAAGTCTGATAATTCATCAGTATAGTTCACCCATGCACCTTCATAATTTCTATTAAAGAATTTTTCATAGGCTTCGTCATTAGGGAGAAAATCTAATTCATGGATATTAAGCTCGTGCGAATGCCAATATCTTTGTTCAAATTCACTCATGTTAGCCAAATCTTTATATATGGCAACAATGGCTGATTTTCCATTTGCTAATGTTTTTCTACCATGTCTAACATGGATATATCTTTCTTCAGGCGTTTCTTCAGAACAAATATAGATATGCCCACCTGATCTAGAATCATTGAGTTCATAATATTCAGGATAATCAAAATATCGAGCTAATACAGATTCATCAAAAAGTACCTGTGATAACTGATGAGCTCCTAGATATAATCTTTTCTTATACTCTGGAATACTTTTTCTAACTAAATCACTAGAGTAAAAAAATTCTTCTAGCATCTGCTTTGAAGGAAAATATATATGCACCTTAATCGGAGTAAATTCAAACTCTCTCGTTTCTGAGTCTATTGATATTTGAGACAATTCGACATTTGCATTGATAGTCCCATAATTCTCAGCTACTAAATCTTCCATAGCCCCCATGACAATTGAATTATCAATTTCAATTTTATTTGCTATTTCCGAACTAGCTGTTCCACCAAATGATTTATTCCAATTTTCTATGGAAATTTTCGCTATTTTTCTCTTAATTATGTTCAAGTCCATTATCCCTACCTAGCTAATATGCTGATAAAATATTTTCTAAATATAATTGCTTAAACAGATAAAACACATCACATAACCAAACAAAATTATTTTCTATAGCAATGTTTAAAAACTTAGGACACTTCTAATTTTCAGATCTATTCTTTATGCGTGACTAATACCCTCATCCCCCGCCTTCTCCCAGAGGGAGAAGGAGCTTCCATTGCTAATTTAACACCGTTATGGATTCTGTAATAGAAATTACCACTCTTTTAAAGAGAGGGTTAGGGAGAAGTAAATATTTAATTTTCATAAATTTAATAATAAAATCAGTCTAAACACTTAGACTAAAACAACATGACCATCAAAAAAGTATCCTGTATCGCCAAACTTGAAGACTTAGGACGCATCCAACTTTCAAAGTCTTTCTTTATGCGTGACTTTCTCTATAGTGAAATCGCAAACTGGTATGGTGTACCCAACTTCCCCGACCATCCCGAAAAAGCAATCTACACAGGTACACAACTGTGCGAGCAACTGCTCGAACCATTACAAGAAAAGTTTGGACGTATCGCTATTCGTTCAGCATATCGCTCACCAAGCGTCAACCAACTTGGCAATGAAAAAGGGCATAACTGTGCAAGCAACGAAAAAAACTTTGCCAGTCATATTTGGGACTATCCCGATACTAATGGCTATGGTGCAACGGCTTGTATCGTTATTCCTTCACTCATAACTTTAATTGAAAAAGATCCATATAATTGGAAGCAGATTGCATACTGGATTCACAATCACTTGCCGTACAGTCGTCTCGAATTCTTTAAAAAAGAAAATACGTTTTGTGCATTCAATATTGGTTGGCATGAAAAGCCGCTTAAAGAAATCAATAGCTATGTGACGGGATCGAAAGGCAAGCTGAAAGTAACACATGACCCAAACCTAGACTATGAAAAGTTGTATCCTGATTTACTGTGATTCCCCCCTTGCGAAAATGCTTCTCATCCCAATGGGCGAAAGAGTGTCACGTAATTTCTTAGATACGTGAAATTCCCTCTCCTTCTAGGAGAGGGTTAGGGAGAGGTTTTATTAGCTCCCTCTCCTGAGCAAGATTTAAAGCACTGCTTTAAATTGCAGCGCAAGTGAAGGCTAGGGAGAGGTTTTAGAAAATAATTAATGTGAGCGAGTTTTAAACCCCCATCCCGCAAAGGAGGGCTAATCATTAATACTTTAAAAAATTCTCCAACTCATCTGCCCTTTCCGCTGTCATATCCATAAAACAGCCAGCACTCATTACACGAACAATTGAACCGCCATCAGGGTCATAATAAAACTTACAGTTCGCATCCCGATACTTCATCCATAAACGCTGTGTATCTTGTAGCTCTTTTTTACGTGTTGCGCTTAAGGTATTCATCAAATTTTTATAAGCCTTATTCAAGCGCACATCTTGCCGTTTTGTTTCTGCTGCTATGCACTCCACCATGCTTGCAGTCACACCGCCAGCTTTGTCCATACAGCCATTAAATTGCTTACTTAGATTACGCTCACCTGCCTGCCCCATTTGCATAAAACCAAAAACACATAGCAACGAAAACATGATTTTCTTGAACATAGCGCTCTCTATTCTTTTCATTTTATTTTGAAATATTTATAGCCTTAAAGCCTTTATATAAACTTAGGCACCACAGCATTTCAAACTCACTTCAAAATACTGTGGCTCACTAGATAATCAATCAGATTAAGCTTTAGCAGTAAACTTAACGGATCACGCCCAACTTATTAAACAATTCAGGCGTTAAAAATGTCGTCACCAATTTATTTAAATCGATATAACGCACAACACCTTTTAGCTGATCTTTCACTTCAGGGGTTTTTAAAATTTCTTCACCCGTAATACTGCCTAACTCTTGAAAACTTTCACCTACCGCCTGAAGGCCTTCAGCTTTAATCACCGCTTGTGTTTGCGCAGAGCATTGCTCAGTCAAAATTCGTTGCAAAGTTTGCGCTAAGTTTTTATCTAACTGTGTACGCTGTTCTTCATTCACATTACTAAATTTTTTTAATTCTGGATGCGCCGATAACGCCACAAAAGTCCATTGCAATACCGCAGTTTTATCTGCAGCTGTGGTGGACTTCACTAAGCACTGACTCAACTGGTCTACAGTTTGCCCTGCATTCGCCACTTGCATGCCCGTCAGCATAGTAAAGGCCATAATAGCCGAGCAAATTAAACCAGAGCGTTTATTAATTTTTTGATTTACCACCAATGCCATGTGCTTACTCCAAAACGAAAACAGCCTAGTTGTACCACATTGGCAGAACTAGGCTGTTATTACTCTTGTAAATATTTAAAGCAAGTCACTTACATTTGACTCAGCATGTGCTTTGCCCCTGGATGATTATAATTTGTAGCAAGGTTTTGTAGTACACGTTTGGCTTGTCCTTTAGCATTTGGAAAGCGCGAGTTATAGCTTGAAATACTGGTTAAGCAACGCGCCACCAGCATGCCAGATTCAGTATAAATACGAGTACCGTCGGTGCCTTGTTGTTTGCCGTAGTTATAAGCCAACTGTGCATTGTTACATGCGTTATTTAAATTTTTACCGCTGTTAATATCACGGCGTGCAGCCACATATAGCTTCATCTGCTGTTGCTGTGAACTGTCAATAACACTCGCTCTGATAGGTTCTACTACAGAGGTTTCTTTTTTCTCTGCTGGCTCTTTAACTTCCTTCGTTTCTTTTACCAAGCTCGCTTTTGTAGCGATGGCTTTGGGTGTTGCTACTGGTGTTTTTTTAGTATTGGCTATGCTGAGCCCGGTATTTTTATAAAATTGTCTGGCTTCGCTGGCACTCATGAGCTGTACATTTAAGCGAATAGCGCGTGCATCGGGATATTGCGTTGAACGTACATCCGCCGTAGGTTCAATCGACACAATCCAGCTATTACTCTGCTGGCATTGATACGCACCAATTGCCTGTTTTACATTAGGCTCATTGTTCAAGCTGGTTTTAGTTTTAGTATTTTTGATATTGGCCAAATTACTTTTGTGCAATAGCGTAAAATGCCCACCATTGGCATGGCAATACTTTGCCAGCTGTGCACGGGGTATGAGTGATTGTGGCTCGGCCTGCTTATTGGCACGTCCCCATGCATATACGTAGTCTTGATCGCTTAAACGATTTTGCGTAATAAACTGCTCTGCAGATGTATAACGCGTCATTGGGTCTGCTCCCAAAGAATTCATCGTGGCGCAACCATGCAGTAGCATACTTGCACTACCAATCACTACCAAAGCTTTAGCTTTCACAGCCATCTACTCACTTATGATGGAACGCTAAATTTAAACGAAGTAGCCTAAAAATTCAATCATAAGTATTTGTTTTAAAAGTTATTTTTATATGAACGGCGTACTGTTTTTATTCCCAAAAAGCGACATAACCTACGCTTTTTAGCACAAAAATAGACTTGGCTAACGCTTCTGTTCAAACTTTTCAATTAACATTCAATCCTCTACATGCCGACCTACATTTACTGCGTATACGTTTTACGACCAACCTTAAGCTAGAACAGATCGTTTCAAAAAAAATCCCGCGTAAAGCAGGCTAAATTTATCATGCAATCAATTAAGCTTATTTATCGAGTGTCGATTCAAATGCTTTTAAACGCTTATAAATAGACAATAATTCAATAATCGTGGGCCACGATGAAATTAAATATTGAAACGATTCGCGTACTTTGCCAAATACATTACTAATCTGCATCATTAAACCCAAAGTAATCGCACCCGCAGCAATACTTGGAAACAACACGAATAAACCATAGAGATTATCTAACTGCATATACCAAATACGCACTAAATTAAAATAAGCATAATGGAAATATAATCTGAAATAGTTAAAGCGTACTTTACTAAAAAGCTCTTTCAGCGTTTGTGGATCGGCACGGTTTTCATAGTCTTCTCCATAGACCAATTCTTTACGGTAAGCCGCTTCTACTTTCTGATTATTAAACTCAAGGCCAGGCAGTTTATAACCTACTAACATTAAAATGACTGTACCCAAAACCGCCCACGAAATCGCAGCCCACACCAAGGCGTAGGGTATTTCACCTACAATAGGTAATGCTTTCACATGTGAAGATAAACTCAGCAATACGGGTAAAAAAGCCAACAGGGTCATGAGTGCTTCAACCAAGCTTACCCCTAAACTTTCAACAGTTTTGGCAAAACGCATGGTGTCTTCTTGAATACGCTGTGATGCCCCTTCAATATGGCGTAACTGTTCCCAATGTGCTGTGTAATAATCATTCATTGCAGTACGCCAGCGAAATACATAATGGCTCACAAAGAACAGATTAAATACAGCTGTGGTCACATACACCATCGCCACATACAAAAAAGTCAATACGCCACTATAGAGCTGGTTAACATCACCGCCACCACTACTGAGCATTTTTTGAATCAGGTCATAAAATGGGTTATACCATGCATTGACCACAACACTCATTTGCACACCAAACCAGATGTTAAACAAGATAAAAGCCGATCCCCAAACAGACCAAGCCTGCCATGGATTATTTGATTTCCATTTCCAAAACAGCGCAAATAGCGCAGTGGAGATAAAAAACCATAAATAAAACCATAAAAATGAGGCTGTCCAAAAACGACTAATTCCAATTGGAAGCTCTGCGGTGGCATAACCTTCTGCAAAACCAAGATAACTTCCCCAGCTTTCGCCACCGCTATACCAAAGGGCTAAATTGATGACAAACCACAGAATAAGCGATCCAAAAAACCATTTTGGATTTGGAAAAAAAGACTTGAACATAAGCGAATAAAGTTCCTTTTATTATTGCTCTTAGCATAGGGGCTGATCATAAAGCTTAAATCAAATTTTTATTATGATAATTTCAGTATTTTGATGATTCGTTTGTAAAAATTAAGTCTATTTTCAGTTCCATCGTATTTGCTTGTGACTACATATCCCAATAAATCTAGCCAATCCCTACAAGTAAAAACAGACATCCATTGCAAGCAGTACAAAGTAAACTATTTTCCTACAGTTCAATTCAAGCCTTTTTTACTTTTCATAGTCTAACAATCTGTTTTTGCTCAGCTCGTTTCGCTATGGGCAACCTAAAAACCAGCCTCTTTGATTATATTTATACGCCTACAACGATTATTTTTATAACCCCCTATAAAATAGCAATAAATATTAAATTCTAAAAATATTTTTATAAAATCATTGTTTAAAATATAACTCAAGAATGATCACAATTATGTATTAAAGTATGACCAAATTATTAAGCTGTTTTTATTTTATTGAACTATCGCTCAATATTTACAAAAATGGTTAAATAATAAAAATTATGTTATGCTTATTAAAAATACAACACCACTCGGGGAGGTATATATGGAAAACCTTGTCATTGAATTGCTTAAACCTGTGACACTTAAAAAAGAAAACTGTAACCCAATGATTTTTGAATCAGGTACAGTACTTAAAGTGATCATGCATACACCTGAAGGCCTATTGGTATCTGATGATTCGAACTTTAACTTCACCATTTCAATGAAAGACCAAAACACGATTTGGCGCGAAATTTAAATTAAAACTGTATTGCTGTATCTTTCATGAGCTTCCCCCAAAGCTCCACACACTCAGGTACAGCATTCAGCGTTTTATCCACATTCTAAAAAGGATTTAACTTGTGATTGAGTTAAACAGATTTATCAGCTCTCCCTACGGTCTAGTAATCCATTCCAGTTATACATCAAGTTATTTTGCGTGATTTAGAGAATTAATCAGTCACTCAAAATACATCTATATTTCTTATATACTGCGAAATAAGATTAAAGCAGATGACTTATTACCATATTTTGGCAGGCCTATATTTTTTGTATTGGTCTAAACTTTCACATCGACACATTCTTATTTCTATCATTATTATTTTCTTTAAAATCTAAAACGCTATCTGACATCATTACACCAAATGATCTGTAGCAGATCATTTTCATGGATATGCTTTGATCCATGGCCAAGGGAATAATAAAAACGTCAAGCTATGTCGCTTCACGCTTTAAAAATAAAACCCATCTGTTAAAATATGCATATAAAGCAAGCTGTTGCTAGTAATAGAAAGCACAAAGTTCTGCTTTTCTCTTATTCAAACCATAAAGTTTCATCTGCTTAATTTTTTTTAAAAAACCACAGAATAACAGCCATATCAAGCAACAACTTATTTTGTGAATCACACGCAGGAGTGATGATATTTCTAGTTTAGAACTGGCCATTACACTGGCAAAACAACACCATGCGACTCAAGTAGATAAAGCGGGCCAACCTTATATTGAGCATCCAATGCGAGTGATGCATCAAGTTGAAGGCACTGAGGCTAAAACCGTCGCCATCATGCATGACTTATTAGAAGATACTTCAGTCCGTACCAATGACCTGATTGAATTGGGCTTTGAACCAGAAATTTTGCAGGCACTACTTGCGCTTACCAAACAGCCACATGAGAACCGTTTTATAGCAGCACAAAGAACCAAGCAAAATGCTTTGGCATGTAAAGTGAAACTAGCCGATCTGGCAGATAATATGAACTTATCGCGCTTAGGCACGATTCAAGCCAAAGACCTTGCCCGACTCGCACAATACAATATTGTGAAAGCTCAATTACTCGAAGCAGATCAAATTTATGGTTGTATTCAAGCTTTGAAGCCAAGCACGGACTACCCTGCTTTTCACTATTCAACACGAGCACAAAACTATCAATATTTGTTAAATTTGATGTTTGATCAGACTGTTCCCTACTTAGCTCAAGAATGGTGGATTTTATTTGAAGATGCCTCACAGTATTTAAGCTGGTGTAAGCGTCATCAGCAACCTGCTGAACTGTCTTATTTTTTAGCATTAATTCATTGTACGGATCGCGTATTTTTCGATGGTCAATTTGTGGATGCACATTACCATGCTGTATTTAAACGGATATTTGAGCAATTTCAGGTGGCTATACTTGAGCCATAAGCCTTAGTGCCAAAGCATAAAAAAGTTTAAATCAGGCGCTTAAAATCAACTGCCAAATACCCCGCCCTCCCTTTCAAATCGGTTTGATTCAACTGCATGTATGAGCATATACATTCAAACAATTTAGAAAGGGATGATGATAAAAATACAGGTGTGTAACGATTCTTTAATGCTCACAATTGTGTGGGCGCTCACGGCTCATCCGCAAACGCTTGATCTAATTACAGCGACGTTTTAGACCAAATCGCACCTGCCTCCGCGTTGTATTGTCGTATCTTGGCTTGTTGATAGAAGCGTAAAAATGCCAATGCAAACACGATAGTGATTAAATCAATCCACCATAAAGTCATAGGGGTTGAAGCGATCAAACTAATTATAAAACTTACAGGTGCAACTAAGCTTAAAACTATAGCAATAGCCAATAACAACTCAGGTAATGCTTTGGCCGCGCCCACCATAAAACTATAGACCAGGCTGAAAATAAAGATCAGGTAATAACTATAGACCAGAAGATGGTTCATACTTTCTAAGCCTAAATTCGCCAAACTGCCCCAGCGTCCAATCGCCATACTAACCACAACCGCAAACACACAGCCCAAACATGCACCAATGCTTAAATTTGCAATAAAGCGCACATCTTTACGTTGTTGTACTGGAGCAAGTTGTGGATTTTTTTGACGTTTAATCCGCGACTCAATCCATAAAATATTGCCTGAATAAAATAAAAATGCCCCGCCGATCCCAAAGATAAAATACAGCCAACGAGTCAAGTCGCCACCATAATTACCAAAGTGCAAACTAAACATAGAGCGAATTACTTGATCCATCGCGGTGGCATGCGTATTTAAATTATTGGTTCTATACGGCTGAGTTTGATAAGGATTAAACATCATTACATCAAAGCGATCGCCACGCAGCATTTGCTCTGAGCTGTACAAATTGACACGTGCCGAAGCTTTCTCTGGTTTATCCAAGTTATTAAAGCTGATGGAGCTAATTTGATATTCAGGTGCTTGGCGCTGAATATTGGCAAAGATTTTTTCTACATTTAAGGGCTCGACAGGTTCAACCACTTTCATTGCGGGTGGACGTGCAGATAAAGGCTTATCTTTTGAGACTAAGCCACCAATCGCACCATAAATAACATCGTGATAAGCAAAAGCAATAACTGTCGCGCAAATTAAAATATGAAAAGGTAAACTGGTAATACCAATAACATTATGGGCATCAAGCCAAAAGCGCTTTTTATTTTTCCCTGCCCGAATGGCAAAATAATCTTTCACCAAAGTAGGTAGCAGTACAATTAAACCTGTCATTAAAGCTAAAAAGTACAAAACCGAAACAAAGCCCATGACATACATACCAACGGTATGATCGCCCAAAGTACCTGGAATACCTGCTGTTTCATGTAGTTGTTCAATGAGCCAACCCAACTTGGATAAGTTTTCCTGCTCAACATGCAAAGTTCCATCTTGTTCTAAAGTTGCCAACATCGCATTTTGATGCAGATCAATACTATGCTCATCATTTTTGACTTCAGTTGTGGCTTTCCATTGCATTGGCGCATAGTGAAACTCTTTAGAGTCGAGATTCAACTGAAAACTTTTCAGAGTTTCAGGATGCTGTGCTTGTACTTTTTCAACCAATTCATTGTATTGATGCGTTTCAATAGTATTTAAGCTTTGCGCTGGTGGTGTCACCCATCGACTGATTTCATGTTGAAACATGCTCAGCCCACCCGCAAAAAAGCAGATGAATAATAAAATGCCAGATGTAATCCCCACCCATGTATGTAATTCTTTGGCATGGCGAATAATATCGGTACGAACTTTCACAATGATTTATCCTCGAAACGCCAATAAAATGCCATAGGCTATACAATTCAATACGCTATAAATTAGAACAGCTTGCCAACCTTTGGGAATAAAATAAGCAATAAATACCAAAGGCAAATACAGCCAAGGTACAGACCACATGCCCAGTTGTGGCGCTAAGGCTTTGTCTAAATGCTGAAGTCCCCAAATCGTAATAAAAGATGCACCTGCAATCGATAGGCTTAAACCTAAAATCCAGCCTGCAAAGCTTTTCGACCACCAATCAGCTTGGATTTTTTGTTGAACGAGAAATTTCATGCGGGATATTTTTCTTAAATAAAGCAACAAAAGGAATTAATGACCAGACCACCAGTAGCGTCATGAGCCACATATACACGGCAACCAGCTTAAGCACAGACATCAACAGAAAGATGAGCGACACTAAAATTAAGCTAAGCCCAATATATAAATGGTGTTTGCGAAGTGACTGCTGGAGTAGATTTTGATGGCGATGGCTGAAATACAATAACAAGCACCCCATCATACAGAGAATGACAGCAAGGATTTTCATGGATCTAAACCCTATGGAGAGAACGAGTGATGTCAAAACAGTAAGGGTTGATATAGACATGAGACAGCCACTTGGGGTGACTGTCTCATGCCAATTTTAATAAACCCTAAAGGCTTAAAAGAGATGGATCCGTAAATTTGAACAACTCCTATAAGTGATATTCTGCTCCTCAAATGATGTTATAAACATCAATATATGGAGTATTTTATGGCACGTAGACCAAGAAGAAATCATTCAAATGATTTTAAAGCTAAGGTAGCACTTGCTGCGATTAAAGCAGAAAAAACACTTGCTGAATTGAGTGCTGAGTTTGATGTTCATCAAAACCAAATTATTGACTGGAAAAATCAATTGATCTCAGCTTCCTCGCAAGCTTTCGATCAATCAAAAGCTCCAACAGAACCACCCATCGATCTAAAAAAACTACATGCAAAAATCGGTGAGCAGGCATTAGAAATTGATTTTTTAGAAGGTGTGTTGAAGAAACTGGGCCGCTTCAACCACAAAAGTTAATCGACGACTCACTTCAGATTTCAGTATCTAAGCAAGCTAAGCTGCTGAAAGTCTCCCGTGGTTGTTATTACTATCGCCCAAAACCTGTGAGTGCATCAGATCTGAAGCTGATGCGATGTATTGATGAATTACATATGCAATATCCTTTTGCAGGCAGTCGTATGATGCGTGATTTGTTGAATCGTCAAGGACATCATATAGGACGACGTCATACACGTACTTTAATGAAGAAAATGGGTATTCAGGCGTTATATTGCAAACCAAATTTAAGCCAGGCTAATCAAGCTCACCGTAAATATCCATATCTGCTCAAAGGATTGGCTATTCAGCGCAGTAATCAAGTGTGGTCTACGGATATAACGTATATCCCTATGGCAAAAGGCTTTGTTTATTTATGTGCTGTGATTGATTGGCATAGCCGCAAGGTACTTGCGCATAGAGTATCGATTAGTATGGAGGTGGATTTTTGTATTTCGGCTTTAAATGAAGCGATTGAAAAATATGGTCGACCTGAAATATTTAATACAGACCAAGGCAGCCAGTTTACCAGTGATGCATTTATTGATGTATTGAAATCAAATGGCATTCAAATCAGTATGGATGGTAAAGGTCGATGGGTAGATAATGTGATGGTTGAACGATTATGGCGGAGCGTTAAATATGAAGAGGTGTATCTCAAAGCTTATAGCAGTGTCACAGATGCGAAAAAGCAATTAAGTGCATATTTTGAGTTTTATAATTTGAAACGACCTCATTCGAGTCTAGACAAAATGACACCAAATGAGTTTTACTATGATCAGCTACCCCAACAAAACAAGGTGGCTTAACTAGAGCGGAATATCACTTATAAATACGCTTTTAGTTGTTCAAACAAGTGGGACCACCTCTAAATGACTTGTACTGCAAGTTAGATAACAAAAGTTCACCTAATGCTCGCATGACCAAAAAGACCATGAAACCAATGATCATATAGATCACCAGTATAGATGGACCTGCCAAACTAATTGTTTTACCAGAGCCCATGAATAAGCCCGTACCAATCGCGCCACCAATTGCAATTAATTGGAGATGTCGGTTAGACAGACTACGTTGCAGATCGCCATTTTCAGCTGGCGAACTATTATTTTGGTGATTCATTCTTGATTCAATTTTGCTGTCCAATCGGCACAAATTAACTTAATTGATTAAAAAAATACAAAATTATTTTCGCTTGATCTGTATTTTCGGATTAATTGCTGTATTTAATTTATTTTTCTTATATACAAAGTATAAATATTACACTAAATATAAGTAGTGACATCAACGCATACATCAATATAAAAACTTGAAAACATGAGTAATAAAAAAACCTCCTTGCCTCAAAAAGGAATTAAACACTGGAAGTTTCGACTAACTGGCATAGCACTTGCTTAATGCAAGCTTAAATAACCTAGATGGGATGGATAAGAAAAATATGCAAAACTTACAAAATTTTATGGAGACCCTAAGCGGATTAGTCTGGGGTCCTTACATGCTCGTACTGATTGTCGGTACAGGTGTGTTCCTCACATTCCGCTTATTATTTTGGCAATTCCGTATGTTGCCATTGGCTTTCAAACAAGTCTTTGGTAAACATCCCAAAAAACATGAAGGTGATATTAGTCAATTTGCCTCACTCATGACGGCCCTTTCAGCCACGATTGGTACGGGTAATATTGCAGGTGTTGCTACAGCCTGCGTACTTGGTGGCCCTGGTGCTGTATTTTGGATGTGGATGACCGCGCTATTTGGTATGGCCACTAAATACGGCGAAGGCGTATTGGCAGTTAAATTTCGTATAAAAAATGAAAAAGGTGAAATGTCTGGTGGCCCGATGTATTACATCGAGCGTGGACTAGGCGCTAAATGGAAATGGCTGGCAGTACTTTTTGCGCTGTTTGGTACCTTGGCATCCTTTGGTATTGGCAGTTCCGTGCAATCTAACACTGTGGCATTAGCGGTTGAAAAGAGCTTAGGCATTAGTACACTTACCACAGCGATTATCATTACTGCTTTCTCTGCCTTGGTCATTTTAGGTGGTATTAAATCAATTTCAAAAGCGTCTTCGGTGATTGTTCCTGTCATGGCGATAGGCTATGTGTTAGGCGGTCTCATCATTATTGTGAACAACCTAGAGCTGGTTGTCCCTGCACTAAAATTGATCTTTACTTATGCATTTACAGGTGAAGCGGCCGCAGGTGGCGCAATCGGTGCTGCAATTCGCTATGGTGTTGCACGCGGTGTATTCTCAAATGAAGCAGGTATGGGTTCTGCGCCCATTGCGGCAGCAGCAGCACAAACTGATCATCCTGCACGCCAAGGTCTTGTATCTATGACAGGTACATTCCTCGATACAATTGTTGTGTGCTCAATCACTGGTATTGTTTTAGTCATGGGCTTTATTATGGCTGGCAATTCGTTTGGCGATCAAACCGGTGCTGTCCTCACGATTAGTGTATTTGACAAACTCCTACCAGGTTTTGGTGGCTGGGTGGTGACCTTTGGTATTATTTTCTTCGCCTATTCAACGATTTTAGGTTGGAGCTACTATGGCGAAAAATGCTGTACTTATTTATTGGGTGATAAATCCATCTTAATTTATCGTCTTATTTATATCGCATCTGTCTTTGTAGGCTGTGTGGTGACCCTTGATTTGGTTTGGTTATTTGCAGATACCTTTAATGGACTTATGGCTGCACCAAACTGTCTCGCACTGTTACTCCTTTCGGGCATTATTGTGAAAGAATCCAAAGACTTTATTGAACGTCGTAAAAACGGTGAACTGTACTAAAACAAAGTCTACCGCTCAAAAAGCCACACATTTGTGTGGCTTTTTTAATGTGTCCATGAGCATCCAAATAAATACTCAATGGTAAACCTTAACTTAAACGACCACGTGCCGTAGAATCTTGGTCTTCATCTTCAAACTGATTTTCTAAGTCAGCTGACTCTTGACGATCAGCTTCAATTTCTAAAGCCACTTCCAGCGATAATACAAAAAAGAAGACATCTTCAATTTTCATATTACCCTCTTCATCTTCAAGATGCTGTTGCACCAATTGATATTGTGGATCTTGCTCATCAAATGGAAGCTCTAAATAAACATCTCCTAAATAGCCATCAATGAGACTTTCATCCTCAATGCCCATACATGGTGTATATGCAATTCCATGTTCATCTAACCATGCCAAAACAACATTACGCGCATTGTCTTCTAAATCTTTATCTTCAATGTAATTTTCAAAATGTAAAAAAAGCACATCACGTTTTTTTTCACGCGCAATCGCATCGATATGTTGTATTAGCATTGGCATTGCAGTGATCCATTTTGAGTAATTTAAGCATCTATTATAGAGCCTGAAATGCAATTCATGCTAATGAGCAAGCACTTATGCGACACAGATTGACTGGAAACAGCCAATTTTCATTCGAATCCATAGCGTTCCAACTTATTCATGGTTATGCTCTTGCACAATGACAACAGCTTTCGACTTGGGTTATGGCAAAAGCAAAAAGTGTTTATCGTTGCGAACAATGTGGTGCAGACCATCCTAAATGGTCAGGCCAATGTAGCGATTGTGGGGAATGGAATTGTTTAAATGAAGTCAGCATTGCACCTGCTGTCAGCCATCGCGCACAGCCGAAAATGGGCGGTGGTTATGCAGGCCAAGCTGCCAGTATTACCACACTCAATAAGATTTCAGTGTCCAATGAAACACGTCTGGCAACTGGCATAGGCGAATTTGACCGTGTATTGGGTGGCGGTTTAGTCACAGGTTCAGTGGTACTGATTGGTGGTGACCCTGGTATTGGTAAATCTACCATTTTATTACAAACCGCCACGCACATGGCATCTGCCAATAGCCCAGCACTCTATGTCACAGGTGAGGAATCACTTTCTCAAGTTGCGCTACGTGCTAATCGACTCGATTTGCCCACGGATCAATTAAAGGTTATGGCCGAAACCTGTGTTGAGCGTATTTGCGAAGTACTGGCACATGAACGTCCCGCTGTAGCCATTTTAGACTCAATTCAAACGCTGTATACCGAAACCTTACAATCTGCACCTGGCGGTGTTTCACAAATTCGTGAGTCGGCAGCTTTACTCACACGCTTTGCCAAAAATAGTGGCACGGCGTTGTTTATTGTGGGTCACGTGACCAAAGAAGGCTCATTAGCAGGCCCTCGCGTATTAGAACACATGGTCGATTGTGTATTGTATTTTGAAGGACAAGCAGACTCTCGCTTTCGTATGATTCGTGCGGTTAAAAACCGTTTTGGAGCGGTCAATGAACTGGGCGTGTTTGGCATGACCGATAAAGGCCTACGCGAAGTATCTAACCCTTCTGCTATTTTTTTAAGTCGTTATGACGAAGCCATTCCAGGCTCGATTGTGATGATTAGCCGTGAAGGTACACGCCCACTATTAGTGGAGGTTCAGGCCTTAGTGGATGATGCGCATGGGCAACCACGTCGCGTGGCTTTGGGCTTAGAACAAAACCGCTTAAATATGCTCCTTGCTGTTATGCACCGACATGGTGGCGTACAAACCTCAGGCCAAGATGTCTATGTAAACATCGTGGGTGGCTTAAAAATTACCGAAACAGGTTCTGATTTAGCAGTCCTACTTGCCTGTGCATCCAGTATTCGCGGTAAGGCCTTACCACAACAGCTAGCTGTTTTTGGTGAAGTCGGGTTATCTGGTGAAATTCGCCCTGTGCCCAATGGTCAAGAGCGCTTAAAAGAAGCGATTAAACATGGATTTAAATACATTATTGTGCCTCGGGGCAATGCGCCACAAAAATCGATTGCAGGCGTACAAATCATTTCTGTCGCCCGTTTACACGAAGCTTTAACAGAGGCGATGAACTTAAGTGAAGAGCTCAGCTAATCCAAGTGATGTTTGCTTGTATATTTTTTAATTAAAAATACGATTTAGATATTGAAATTCAGCGCAAATGACTGCATAAATAAGAAGAATCTATTTCTTTTTATTTTTTATAGGAAAACTCAATGGAAGTTCGACAGCGTGGTTTGATTGCGGGTTTATTAACGGCTGCTTTATTAGTAGCGCCTTTAACAGCTGAAGCGAAACGTGCTGGTGGTGGTAAAAGCCATGGTATGTCTCGTCAAGCAGCACCAACTCAGTCTTACCAACAGCCTCGTCAAGCTACTCCAGCTCAACAGCCAGTTGCTCCTGCAACTGCGCCTGCTAAATCTGGTCCAGGCGTTGGCGGTATGGTTGCTGCTGGTGTAGCTGGTGCTGCAATTGGTGCGGTAGCAGCCAATGCATTAGCAGATGACAAGAACACTCATGCAACTTCGGAAGCTCAGCAGCAAGCTGCTGCACCAGCTGAAGAAGAAAAAGGTGGTCTTCCAAGCTGGATTTGGATCTTACTAGCTGCTGCTGTTGCCTTCTTCATTTTCCGTAAGATGGGCGCAAAAAAAAAACTAGCTACTAACAACCCATACGCACCTAACAATGGTGGTGCTGGTAATACAGCACCATTTGGTCAAGCACCTAATGCGCCTCGTGGCGGTGATAACACCAATATTTTTGGTCAATCAGTGGGCGGTTCAACACCATCTGCACCTGTAAATAACGCACCTTTTGCAGGTGGCGCATACACGAATTCTGGTAGTCAGTTGCCTGATGGTACTGAGCCTGCAGCATTCTTACGTATTGCACGCCAACGCTTTAACCATATTCAGTCTATGAATACGGCGAGCAATATTTCAGAAATTCAGCGTTATTTAACTCCTGATCTTTACCAGTCAATGTATCAAGATATTATGGCTAACCAAGATCAAGACGTTGCTGAGTTTTCTAACTTAAATGCAATGGTGACTGATTCTGCAACTGAAAATGGCCAATACGTTGTAAGCGTTCGCTTTACAGGTACTGTGAGCGAAGACTTAAACAGCCTTCCACAACCATTTGCAGAAATTTGGCATTTTGTTAAACCTGCTGGTTCTACACAAGATTGGTTGGTTGCTGGCATTCAACAAGAAAGCTAAGCATCACTTCTAAAAAAGCGATCTTCGGATCGCTTTTTTTTATGGCTAAAATTCGCTTTTCTGAGCCAATCACTTTAATCTAGGCAGGTTTATTTTTGAGGTTGCCTTATGTCGCAGCGTATTACTCCCCCTATTGCTTTAATTAATCGTGCATCTGCTGGTAATGCTGAAGCTCAATTTGAGCTAGCCGAAGCCTATATGCACAGCGAACATGAAGACGATATTGATCTGGCTGAAGAATGGGCACTCAGAGCAGCACAATTGGGCTTAACTGAAGCAATGTATTGGCTGGGTGAAGGCTATACAGTTTATGCTAAAGAATTACGCGAAGAAGACCCAGAAGAGTCTAAAAAATACTTTGAATATGGTTTTAATTGGTTAACTCAGGCCAGCAAAGATAAACATGCTGCCGCTATTTTTGAGTTAGCAGGCTATTACCGCCGTGGTGATGCCACTGAAAAAGACGTGAGCAAGTCTATTGAACTGGTTGAACAAGCAGCCAAATTAGGCGATGTACAAGCCATGCGCGATTTATCTTTTATCTATGCAAATGGCTTAGGTATTGATGCCAATGAAGAACAAGCTGATTTTTGGGATCAACAAGCACAGCTTGCTGAAAGCAAAAATACTGAGCAATAAGCAATACAGCCCATCATAATGGGCTGTAATTTTTTGCACTCTTACATTAAGCATCAACAACAATGGCTTGTCTAAAAATACCTTCCACTGCACGTTGTTGTTCAAATAACGCTGCTGGCATTGCTTCAAAACTGTCAAAAAAACTAATCTCATTGGCATCAACTGCATACACCAACGAGTGATTGCCCTCACCTTCTAAAGTGTCGTAATACACAATCACATATTGCTTTTGCTCAAAAGCTTGCTGGATTTCTGCATAGCTAAGTGCAGGTAAAATTGGCAATTGAATTTGTTGTGCTGTGTTCAATTCCTTTAGATCTTCTTCACTTGGCTCTAAGTCTTCATCAGTATGAAATTGAATCTGATAGCCAAACTTTTTTAAGCCAATGGCAAGACCCAATGAACTTGTTCCATACTCTGCATCATAGCCGCACACATTGACCAGCTGATCTATTTCAGCATCTAGGCCTAAGTGCTGCAGCAGCATCCATACGGCATAGATACCGCCATTGGCTTCTAAATTGGCAAGTGCTTCTGGGATTTCCAAAGACATGAAAGGAACTCAAAATTTATCTAAAATTAATATTAATATTAATATTAATACAAATACTTTAATTTTAGGGATTATTCCAACAACCTGAACTTTGACTATCAAAAAATTCTACTTCTATTTTAGGAGCTATTACTTTAATTAATGTATTAATCCGATGACATTCTTTCTGCTCTTTAGAATAAGTCGAGATAGCAACTTTACCTACAGTACCTTGTTTAAAAATTTGCTGGATTAAATGGGACTCTTGTTCACCTAAGCCCCATCCATAAATAACTAAATTTTTATTTTCAGCCACTAAGCTTGGTAAAACTTCATAAAATATTGTGCTCAAATATGGACTACTTTTTATTGACTCTAATTTTTTAATCCCTGTGCCTTCAGCTATAAATAATGGAATTTTGTCTTCACACCACTGCGATGTAATAACATCCAATAAACTTTTAGACTCATCTCTTTGTAGTTTATTCTCAGCATTTTTAGCATCTCTAAAGATACATAAATTACCATGTTGGTAAAAGGTCAACGTGACGTCTTTTTGATGCCGTCCGTATGGTTGTTTAAACTTTTCCCAATCATGATCAAACTGGCCGTATCCAATAAAGCAATCTTTAAAAATATGACCATCATTGTTGATGCTACTCCCATTACCATACATACGTATCCAATACAGAATCAAATCATAATTAAGTGAAACAATCGTAGAAAACTGCTTTGTAAATTTATAAAGATCAGATAAATGATCAAATATTTGTGCATGTTCGCAATGAACTTCTTTAACAACTTCGATTAGAGCATTTTTAATATTCTCATAAGCTGAATCAATTTTTGTATCGTGTATACCTAAATGATTATTTACCAACTTTGCATGCCAAACTAATCTCAAAACTAACTCGAAATCATCTGTATCAAACTCCTTAAAAAGTTTGGATATATCTGCATTAAAAAGTTCTAATTTTTCAGCTTCTTCTTTTAAAGAATCAAAACGAAATTTTTGATGCAGAGCAACACTAGCCCCATTGCCAATTATTAAACTCCCATTTTTATAATCATCCTTAATTTCACCCCATTCTTTGATAGGGTAATTAAAGCTATCCATCATAGTACAATCTCGAAATTTACTTATATGACAGATATTAACCAATTGAAGATTGGAACTCACTCTATTTCCAAGTACAATACTTCGCTAGTCGAGGGATGCTGCGACTTTCTTATAGGCACTAAATATAAGATCGCTAGGCTCGACGATTCGGTTGAACATTCGTTTCAATCAACAACGGCATCCGCGAACATAATGATCAATTGTTTTTATTAAGGAGATCGTGATGAACGCGGTTAATGCTTCATTTACAGATTACAAAGTTGCCGACATTTCACTAGCTGACTACGGCCGTAAAGAAATCAAACTTGCTGAAGCAGAAATGCCAGCGCTAATGGGTCTTCGTAAACGCTATGCTGCAGCTAAACCGCTTGCTGGCGCGAAAATCCTTGGCTGTATCCACATGACAATTCAAACTGCAGTTTTAATTGAAACTCTAGTTGAATTAGGCGCAGAAGTTCGCTGGACTTCATGCAACATCTTCTCTACGCAAGACCACGCTGCTGCTGCAATCGCGGCTGCTGGTATTCCAGTTTTTGCTTGGAAAGGCGAAACTGAAGAAGAATACGTTTGGTGCTTAGAACAGCAAATCAACGTAAACGGCACACCTTGGGATGCCAACATGATTCTGGACGATGGCGGTGACTTAACTGCACTTGTTCACGAAAAATATCCTGAAGTGATTGCTAAAATCCACGGTATTACTGAAGAAACTACAACAGGTGTTCAACGTCTTTACGAAATGCACCGCGACGGTACTTTAAAAGTTCCTGCAATCAACGTAAACGACTCTGTAACTAAGTCTAAAAACGACAACAAATACGGCTGCCGTCACTCTCTAAATGATGCAATCAAACGCGGTACAGATATGCTTTTATCTGGCCGTCGTGCGCTTGTAATCGGTTATGGCGACGTAGGTAAAGGTTCTGCTCAATCACTTCGTCAAGAAGGCATGATTGTACGTGTAACTGAAGTTGACCCAATCTGCGCAATGCAAGCATGCATGGACGGTTACGAAGTTGTTGCTCCGTACAAAAACGGCGTTCAAACTGGCAAAAAAGAAGATATCAACCTTGATCTTCTTCAAAACACTGACTTGATCGTAACGACTACTGGTAACTACCACGTATGTGACGCAGCAATGCTTGATTCATTAAAAGCTGGTGCTGTTGTTTGTAACATCGGTCACTTCGATACTGAAATCGACACAAACTACCTACGCGGTTACAAGTGGGTTGAAGTTAAGCCACAAGTTCACCAAGTGTATCGTACAGAAAACGAAAACGATTACTTAATCCTTCTTTCTGAAGGCCGTTTGGTGAACCTTGGTAACGCAACTGGTCACCCATCACGTATTATGGATGGTTCTTTTGCTAACCAAGTATTGGGTCAAATGCACCTATTCGCTGAAAAATTTGCTGATCTTCCAGAAGATCAAAAACAAGCTGCAATCCGTGTAGAACTTATTCCTAAGAAATTAGACGAAGAAGTTGCTGCGGCAATGGTTGCTGGTTTCGGCGGCGTATTGACAACTTTGACTCAAGAACAAGCTGATTACCTAGGTGTTCAAGTTGAAGGCCCGTTCAAAGCTGAGGCTTATAAATACTAAGTTTTTCACCTCTCCTAACCTCTCCTGTTAGGAGAGGAACTTTCCATTGAGAATTTAATTTTCTCATGGACTCTCCTTCTCTTGCGCCATATATGGCTCAGGAGAAGGCTGGGATGAGGGCAATAATAAACAAACAGTATTTATAAAAAAGGATTTGAACATGTCAAAACAGATTCCTATTTCCTTTGAGTTCTTCCCGACCAAAACTGATGCTGGCGCGGAAAAACTTAAAGTTGTTCACCAAGAACTTCAATTATTAAATCCTGAGTTTTTCTCTGTAACCTATGGTGCAGGCGGTTCTACGCGTGAACGTACACTGTCTACCCTTGCCGATTTTAATGGCAAAGGTACACCTGTTGCTCCTCACCTTTCTTGTATTGGTGACAGCAAAGAACGTATTGCAGAACTTCTAGATTTGTACAAATCACAAGGCATTGACCGTATTGTTGCACTTCGTGGTGACTTACCTTCAGGCCAAGTTGGCTTAGGCGAATTGCCTTATGCAACTGATCTTGTACGTTTCATTCGTGAACATTCAGGTGATCATTTCAAAATTGAAGTGGCAGCGTACCCAGAAATGCACCCGCAGGCAGACAGCTTTGATTTAGACATCAAACGTTTCTGTGATAAAGCCAATGCAGGCGCAAATGCAGCATTGACACAGTTCTTCTTTAATCCAGATGCATACTTCTACTTCGTAGAACGCATTCAAAAAGAAGGCGTGAACATTCCTGTAGCACCAGGCATTATGCCTATTACCAATGCAAGCAACCTCATTCGCTTCGCTGATGGTACAGGTGCTGAAATTCCTCGCTGGATTCGTAAGCAATTGGCAACTTATGGCGACGATACTGATTCAATCAAAGCCTTTGGTCATGAAGTGATTGTAAAACTTTGCGAACGCCTAATTGTAGGTGGTGCACCAAGCCTGCACTTCTACACCATGAACACCACTGATCCAACTCGCCAGCTTGTGCAAGACTTAGGTCTGGCTTAAGTATTTTAGACTTCTGAGCCTTACAAAATTTCCTATTTCTTTACTGAGATAGTTATAAGCCGTAATTCAGAAGTCTTTTTATTTCACCTTTTGAGAGTAAAGCCAAATGCCTCGTTTTTTTATTGAAGCAGACCTAAATGTTGATACCACTGTCGAACTGACTGAAACAGTATTTCATCACTGGGTTAAAGTGCTACGCGCGCAAACAGGTGAAACTGCCACATTCTTTAATGGCCAAGGTGGCGAATACGAAGTGACATTAACGGACGTTGCTAAAAAATCAGCATCTGTTGCTGTAACAGCTTTTAATCCTGCCAACCGTACCCCTGCTTTTACAGCCTTACTTGGCCAAGTCATGAGTAAAGGCGATCGCATGGATTATGCGATTCAAAAAGCGGTTGAACTCGGTGTTTCTGAAATTCAATTGCTCACTTCTGAACGCTGTGAAATGCGTTTGAAGTATGACCGCGACCAAAAAAAATTAGATCATTGGCAAGGTATTGCGATTGCAGCCTGTGAACAATGCGGTTTGAATGTGGTTCCAAAAATCCTTGCACCCATTAGTTTAGACAAATGGCTTGCTTCTAAATTACCAGTCACTAAACTCGTACTTGCTCCAAACAAGGACCAAACAGACGTCTTAGCCAATGCAACGCCAAATATCGCATTGCTCATTGGCCCAGAGGGTGGTTTAAGTGAAGCAGAAATTGAAAGTGCTAACCAAGCTGGCTTTATCAATTGGTGCATAGGTGAACGTGTTTTACGTACAGAAACCGCCCCAGTTGTTGCACTTTCTATACTTAATTATCGAATAATCAATAATTTCATCTGATTTTTTATATTTATGTATACATATTGATTGATTTTTGTGCTTCTGGCAATTACCCTTATTTAGATAAAATGTATGGCCTTGAAAGGATTTCGAGCTGTTTACAGCTAGGCCAATAAAAATTGACTTAATTATTACATTGAAATAAGGCATTGATATTCATGATAGAAGATCAATATGAATATATTCGGGAGCATAATCATGCCGCCCAAATTGCAAATACAATTCGTTTAAGCCGTTATTTTCTAACCAGTATTCTCGTTGTTTGTCTCTATATTTTCTGTATTTACAAATTTTTTAGTTCAACGCCTGCACCTTATTTTTATACATGGTTTTTTACAACAGAAATTATCGTTTGCCTGTTTTGGCTTGTAAGTACAGCGCATTTTAAACCTGGGCTTTATAATTTAAATCACGCCCATCGCTGGCTACAAATTCAGTGTTTTACCGTAGGTTGCTTGGTAGCTATAGGAATTTATATCCTTTACAACTACCTCCCAACCATCAATCCAGATTTTGAAGAAATTCATGCGCTAACACTTTCAGCATTATTATTGATCGTGACTCAAAGCTTTAGCCTGACCTACTTAACCCAAAAGTTAAATTATTTTTGTCTCACTTTTTTGCCTTCGATCATTCCATTTTTATTTTCACAATATTTTATTCAACACGACACCAACCCCCTTTTTAGTCTGGCTCTGAATTTTGCACTTATTGTTATTTTATTATGTGCAACAACGTCATATCGAATTAACCTGCGCCTGAGTACCACGTATGCACGCAATCAACTCTTAATGAAAGATGCTGCACAACAAGTCACGTGGACAGATGATTTATGCAAACAGCTTCAAGATGAAATAAACCACTCTAAAGATATTGAACTACAACTACAGCTGAACAACCAACTGCTCGAGCAAAAAGTACGTGAACGTACCTATGATATTGAGCAAATGAACAAAGACTTAGAAAATCAACAAGAAAACTTAGTATTAGCACACGAAATTGCAGGCCTTAGACCTTGGGATTGGAACATTAAAGATCGTAAAATTCGGATCACCAACCACTTATATGAAAAACAAGTCCGTGATTCAAAACAGCACCTTGAACAATTACAACACCAAATTCATCCTGATGATGCAGAACAATTAAAACTAACCTTAAAACTGCATTTACGCGGTGAAAGTGAACGTTACGAAGCCAACTACCGTATTCAAAACTCAGAGGGCAAGTGGACTTGGGTACATGACATTGGTCGTGTGGTTGAACGTGATCCAAATACAAAAAAAGCCATCCGCATGGTAGGCATTCGTCGTGATATTCAAAAAGAAAAAATGTCACAAGAGCGAATTAAATTAGCCACCAGTGTATTACAACAAGCTGCTGAAGGCATTTTTATACTCGACGAAGAGCTCTGTTATATCGACGTCAATCCTTATTATGAAAAGTTAACAGGCTTTAGTAGCAACCAAATTTTAGGTAAACACCTATTTGACATCACAGCGAATTACAAGTCACAACAACGTAGTGCCCACTACAGTGTGATTAAACAACTCATGAATATGAATGAGTTTGATGGCGAATTAAATGAAAAATTCCTCTCTGGCAAAGAACTTACCTTGTGGATGCACATTAATGCCATCACTGATGAAGACCATAAAGTCACGCACTATATTGGTATTGTGTCTGACTTAACTGAACGTAAACTCCAAGAGCAACGTTTATCTTATTTAGAAAATTATGACACGCTGACAGATTTACCTAATCGTTTTTACTACAACTATCAATTACATAAACTTTTGGTAACACAGCGTGACTCACAATTTGCCATTATTCGCCTCAATATCGATCGCTTCCGCCCACTCAACGAATATTTAAACCATAACGGTGGTGATGAATTACTACGCCAAGTTGCTCAGCGTTTGCGTTTGACCAACCCAGAAGCACTATTCATGGCGCATTTAAATGGTGATGACTTTGCCATTGTGTATGAAGTGTCCCACTTATGCCCTTCGGTACACGATCAATGTGCACGTATTAACAAAGCATTTGGCTTGCCATTTAATATTGCCAAACAAGATCATTTAATTACCATCTCTATGGGCGTTGCTTTCTACCCAGAGCATGGACGCCAATTGGATTATTTAAACAATTGTGCCGAGCAAGCCCTCACCGAAGCTAAAACACTAGGTGGCAACACGATTCGTTATTATTCGAAAGAAAATACAGCCCTTTTAGAGCAAGGTATATTCCTCGAACGTGACTTACGCAAAGCCATTCAAAACAACGAATTAATGGTTTATTACCAGCCTAAAATCAACTTTAGAGATAAAAATGTATGTGGTTTTGAAGCACTAGTACGCTGGAATCATGCTGAAAAGGGAATTATTCCACCTAATCTTTTTATTCCACTTGCAGAGCAAACTAGCCTAATATCAGACATTGGTCGTATCGTAATACAACAAACTGCCAAACAAATCCGCCAATGGAAAGACATGGGCTTTAATAATATTTGCGTCTCAGTGAATATTGTTGCACAGCAACTCAGACGCGGACAATTGCTCGAAGTTTTAGACGATGCAATGAGCCTCAACCAAATTGAAGGCCAAGATTTAGAACTTGAAATTACCGAATCTTCACTGTTAGAAAATTCCGAGGATGTTAAAAATCAACTGAACGAAATTAAGCTACGTAATATTAATATTTCACTCGATGATTTTGGAACTGGTTATTCTTCACTCTCCTATCTTGCTGATTTTCCAATTGATATATTAAAAATTGACCGCAGTTTCGTATCTAAAATTGGGCAAAACAAACAAGCCGCCATTGTGAGTGCCATGATTGCAATGGGCAAAGCCATGGGAATGACCGTCGTTGCTGAAGGGATTGAAACCGAACAGCAACTTCAATACTTACAAGACCTCGATTGTGATATTGCACAAGGTTACCTATTTTCTAAGCCGCTACCAGAACAAGAAGCAACCGAATATTTAGAACAAAATACCTGTGCCTCACTTATAGCTACTTAATATAAGACAAAAAAATGTGACAGTTCAGGATTCAAAAAATGACACGCTGAGTCTGTCCCAACTGTCTAACAAGTGATATATTCAGTTGATTAATAGCTATTAAACTCCCGTTTTCTGGGCAACTTAAAACAATCGAGATACAGATGGACGATCAATCTTTAAAACAGCAGGCATTGTATTATCATGAGTTTCCAACGCCAGGTAAAATTAGCGTAACACCAAGCAAACAGCTTGTTAACCAACATGATTTAGCGCTTGCTTACTCTCCAGGTGTCGCTGCACCATGTTTAGAAATTGAAAAAGACCCATCTAAAGCTGCACTGTATACTGCACGTGGTAACTTGGTTGCCGTAGTAACGAATGGTACTGCCGTTCTTGGCTTAGGTAATATTGGTCCTTTAGCTTCTAAACCTGTGATGGAAGGTAAAGGCGTATTATTCAAAAAATTCGCTGGTGTTGACGTATTTGACATCGAAATTGCTGAAAATGATCCAGACAAAATTGTTGATATTGTTGCAGCATTAGAACCAACTTTTGGTGGTATTAACCTTGAAGACATCAAGGCACCAGAATGTTTCTATATTGAGCAAAAACTCCGTGAACGCATGAATATTCCTGTATTCCATGACGATCAACACGGTACATCAATTATTGTTGGTTCAGCGCTGTTAAATGCCCTACAACTGAATGGCAAAAAAATTGAAGAACTCAAAATTGTCGCTTCAGGTGCAGGTGCTGCTGCTCTATCTTGTCTTAACTTGCTTTGTGCCTTAGGTGCAAAAAAAGAAAACATCATTGTGGCTGACTCACGTGGTTTATTAACTACGCAACGTCAAGGCCTTGATGATTCTAAAAAAGCATACGTACAAGATATTGAAGGTACACAACTTGCCGATGTTATGGCGGGTGCAGATATGTTCCTTGGCCTTTCTGCTGCTGGTATCTTGACTCAAGATATGGTTAAAGAGATGGCGGACAACCCGATCATCTTCGCTTTGGCTAACCCAGATCCAGAAATTTTACCTGAACATGCCCACGCTGCACGTCCAGATGTGATTATGGCTACAGGCCGCTCGGACTATCCAAACCAAGTAAACAACGCCCTTTGCTTCCCATATATTTTCCGTGGTGCATTGGATGTTGGCGCAACCACCATTAACGAAGAAATGAAAATTGCATGTGTACACGCGATTGCGCGTATGGCACATGTAGAAGCAGATGCTGCATCTTATGGTGAAAAATCTGCATCATTTGGTCGTGATTACCTTATTCCACGCCCATTAGATCAACGTTTGATTTTGGAAATTGCACCAGCAATTGCACAAGCTGCAATGGACTCAGGTGTTGCAACTCGCCCAATTCAAGACTTTGCTCACTACCGTCAACGTTTGTCTGAGTTTGTTTATAACTCAGCATTCATGATGAAACCTATTTTTGCGCAAGCAAAAACAGATCCGAAGCGCATTGCATACGCTGAAGGTGAAGACCTTCGTGTACTTCGTGCGGTTCAAATTGCTGTAGATGAAGGTATGGCTAAACCAATCTTGGTGGGTCGCCCTGCTGTGATTGAAGCAAATATTAAAAAGCTTGGTTTACGCCTTGAAAATGGTTTCAACATTGAAATCGTAGATCAAGAGAAAAACCCGCACTATGAACAATTTGCTGATGACTATTATGAGCTTATGGCACGTAAAGGCGTAACACCTGAATACGCGCAACGTGAGTCTCGTCGTCGTTCTACGCTCATTGCAGCAATGCTGGTTCGTCATGGTTTAGCAGACGGTATGCTTTGTGGTACCTATTCAAGCTATGACATTCACCTTGACTTCGTAAAAAATGTGATTGGTTTAAAAGAAGGTCGTAGCACATTCTTCACCCTCAATGCATTGATGCTTGAAGATCGCAATTTATTTATTGCCGACACCTACGTAAATACTAATCCAACGGCTGAACAGCTGGCTGAGATGACCATTTTAGCTGCTGAAGAAGTACGTCGTTTTGGTATCACACCACGTGTTGCTTTACTTTCGCACTCAAGCTTTGGTTCAGATCAAAATGATCCAAGTGCACAAAAAATGCGTAAAGTATTCGAAATTTTAACTGAAATTGCACCTGAACTAGAAGTTGAAGGCGAAATGCATGCCGATGCGGCATTAGACGAAAATATTCGTCATTTTGCATTCCCGAATTCACGCTTCAAAGGTTCTGCAAATTTATTGATTATGCCGAACTTAGATGCAGCCAACATCTCGTTTAACTTGTTGAAATCAACATCAGGTAACAATGTCACCATTGGCCCGATCTTGCTTGGTGCAGCGAAGCCTGTTCATATTTTGACACCAACAGCGACAACACGTCGTTTAGTGAATATGACAGCACTTACAGTTGCTGAAATTCAAGAAAACGAAAAAAATGCACTGTGATTTAGTTCACTGAATCCACAGTTCTGACTTGAGAAAACCTCTATTCTGTAGCATGATGACTGCAAGAATAGAGGTTTTTTCATGCAAGTTTATTTAGTGGGCGGTGCAGTTCGAGATCAATTGCTTGGACACCCCTATCACGAAAAAGATTATGTAGTGGTCGGCGCGACGCCGGAACACATGCTTGCCCAAGGCTATCAACCTGTGGGTAAAGATTTCCCCGTTTTCCTTCATCCAGAGACCAAAGATGAGTACGCCTTAGCGCGTACAGAACGTAAATCCGGACATGGCTATCATGGCTTCGAGTTTTATACCGATGTCAGCGTAACATTGGAGCAGGATTTAATTCGTCGTGACCTGACGATCAATGCAATTGCAAAAGATCAGGATGGAAATATCTACGACCCATACGGCGGTCAACGTGATTTACAATTGCGCCTATTACGCCATGTATCCGATGCATTTGCGGAAGATCCGCTACGTGTATTACGTATTGCGCGTTTTGCAGCCCGTTATAAAGCACTCGGTTTTCGTGTAGCAGATGAAACACTTGAGTTAATGCGTCAATTGGTCACTTCTGGTGAGTTAAATGCGTTAACGTCTGAACGTGTATGGAAGGAAACATCTCGTGCACTAATGGAAAATCATGCCGATGAATACTTTGAAGTACTCAGAAGTTGCGGTGCATTAAAAGTCTTATTCCCTGAATTAGATGCACTCTACGGTATTCCTCAGCGCCCCGAGTACCACCCTGAAATTGACTGTGGCATTCATACCATGATGTCATTATATCAAGCTTGCCGTGCTGGCTATTCCCTTGATGTACGATTTGCAGTATTGGTTCATGACCTTGGTAAAGCACTCACACCTGCAGAAGAATGGCCACGCCATATTATGCATGAGGAACGTGGTGTTAAACCTGTATCTGATGTTTGTGATCGTTTAAAAGTTCCAACAAATACCATGCAGTTAGCAATTGCTGTATGTAAGGAGCATTTAAAGTGCCACCAAGCACTTACCCTAAAACCGGGTACTTTATGGCGCCTATTACAACGTTTAGATGTATTACGTCGCCCAGAACGTGTTGAAGCCTTTGTACAAGCTTGTGAATGTGATTCTAGAGGCCGTTTAGGCTTAGAAGACCGTGACTACCCTCAATCACGCTATGTTTTGGATGCTATGCAAGTGGTGCGTAATATTAAAGCACAGGATTTGCCGCCTGAGATTCAGGGACCAGATATTGGAGAAATGCTGATTGAGCGCCGAATTGCAGCACTTGGCGTTTTAAAAGCTAAATACACTGCTCTTGCTGATTAAGCACATTCTGAAATAAAAAAGCTTCTTTGGGAGCTTTTTTATTTTTGGCGAAACAGTAATAAAGATGTAAAAATAATAATAACAGCGTTAATGTTCATCTTTTTTGCAACAATCTTTACCATCAATCTACCAATAAAACATTTATGCTCTAACTAAACAATGGAGCAGTTGCTACATGCATGCCTATATTCGCCCACTTCAATTAGATACTGATCTCAAAGATATTCATCGTCTTACCTACCAACTCGGTTATCAAATTAAGCTTGAACGCATTCAAAAGCATTGGCAACTCATTCATTTAGATCCGCATTATCAAACATTGGTTATCGAATCTAATGCACAAGTCATTGGCTATGCAGGATTGATCAAACAATACAGCTGGGAATTTGAGGATGGTTTTTTTCGAATTCGAGCTTTTGTCATTGATGAGCAGTATAGAAGTCTTGGCTTAGGTAGAACACTGATGCAGGCTATTGAGAAAATAGCGATCAAACAAGGTTTAAAACGTATTTTACTTAATAGTGGCAATCGTCCCGAACGGTATCCAGCCCATGTTTTTTATAAAAGCTTAGGATTTGAAGCCTATAGTTTGGGCTTTACGAAATACTTAAAATGATCGGCTGATTTAATCATCAGCCTATCATTGAATAGATCTTATGAAATATCAGCGGTGAAAGTAATGACTTTTTCCAATTTCATTTGATTTTGCACCACCATTAGCAAGCGATCAATGCCTAAAGCGATCCCTGAACATTCGGGCATATTGGGTAAGGCAGCTAGCAAATACTCATCAATCGGCATGATATGCAAACCAAGCTTTTCACGTTCCGCATTATCCGCCTCAAAACGACTACGAAGCACATCTGCATCAATCAGTTCATCATAGGCATTGGCCAATTCTAAACCTTCGATATACAGTTCAAAGCGTGCCGCCACCAACTCACCGTCTTCATCAATACGCGTTTTTGCTAGTGATGCCATTTCAGGTGGAAAGTCCGTTAAAAATACGGGGGTATCAAACCCTAAACTCGGTTCTACCATGTGTGAAAACAATAAATCGATATAGGCTAAACGGTCGTCGCCTAAATCTAAATTTAAGCCCACACGGCGACAAGCATCTTTCAGCTCTTGTAGCGTTGCCTTAAGTGGGTTCAAATCCAAACGATCCATAAATGCGTGTTTATAACTATAAATGGTGGGTCTAACTTCACCAAAGCGATGTGCTAAAACAACATTTAATAAGTCGGTAACCTCTAACATTAAATCTTTCAGTGAAAATGCAGGTCGATACCATTCCAACATGGTAAATTCACTATTATGTTTACGACCATGCTCATCATCACGGAATACTTTGCAAATTTGATAAATGGGTCCGCTACCATGCGCCAATAAACGCTTCATAGCAAACTCAGGCGAAGTTTGTAAATAATGCGTGGCCTTTTTACCTAAAACATGACGCTGGGCTTGTACTGAAGCCAAATGCACATCCGTTACCCCTGCTTGAGATAAGACTGGCGTTTCCACTTCCAATACATCACGTGATGCAAAAAACTGACGTAACTGTGCATACATTTTTGCACGCGCACGCATCGCTTCTAAATCACAAGTCGGTTGATAATGTACATGACTCATGCTTTAGGCCCTCCATGCGCAGCCCATTCACGACGAAGCGGATAGGTTTTACGTAAATAGTCAAAAGCTTTTTGATCTACCTTACCATCCGCCAGACAGGCACGCAGATTTGCATCATCACGAGCAATATCATAAATTTCTGTCAGATGATTTTTTAGCGCTTCTTTTAGTGTCTGATTAACGAATAGTGCTTCGCAAGTGGGTAATTGCGTTTCAAATTGTTTGCTTGCAACATAATGAAAGGTTTTGCAAAAAGCCTCATAGATCATTTGTGTGCCACGTGCTTTGCCTTCTAAGCTATAACCCGCAATATGAGGTGTAACCAAAGTGATTAAGTTAAGCAATTCTTCTGAAATTTCTGGCTCATGTTCAAATACATCAAGCACGACTTGACGCTGATTTTTTTGAATATCTGTAATTAAATCCGCTTCTGCAACCACTGGCCCACGTGCAGAGTTAATCAAAATTGCATCTTTTTTCATTTGCGACAATGCAGATGCATCGATTAAGTGATAAGTCGAATGCTGAACATTTTTGGTCAACGGCACATGTGTTGAAATCGCATCGGCAGTTTTTAATAGTTCTGCAAATTCTACTTGCTTGACATGATCGCGTTGCACAAAAGGATCGTAGCCAATCACATTCCAACCCAATAGCTGTGCCATTGTCGCCAAACGTGAACCGACATTACCCAAACCAACAACACCCAAAGTAAAAGCATCGCCAGCGTCTAATAATTCAGGTTTTAATTTTAATAAAGCAGTAATGACATATTCTGCAACAGCTTGCGCATTACAACCTGCCGCATTTGACCATGTCATGCCTTGTTGCTCAATTGCAGCGATATCTAAATGATCTGTTCCAATCGTTGCACTACCCACAAATTTTAATGATGATCCAGCAATAAGCGTTGTATTTACTTTCGTTACAGAACGAACCAAAAGTGCATCCGCATCTTGCACATCAGTTGCCGTTAAAGTGCGACCTGCTTTTTGTTGTATTTCACCAAATTCTGCAAAGAAATATTCGGTATATGCCAGATTTTCATCTGCAACAATTTTCATAATACATTCCACTACTGTAATGGCACTATGATAACGCTTTGGCTAGACGCTGACTATTCTCTCTTCCCTCACGCCCAGACCTACTAAGATAAAATAAGCCACATCTTATTCAATTCGTACTCTGCCTTAGCTTTATATAAAGCTAAAACCATGTCGATTTTTTGATTGGGCAATGCTTCGTCAAACTATTGGCAATAATCCGCTTTTTGATCTTCAATTAATGACAATGCGGCATTCCAGGCCACCCTAATAATAGGCTCTGCCTGTGGACTTTCAAATTGTTTGAGTGTGTGTTCACGCACTTCTGGACTAGGATAATGCAATGATGAACTGCTCAAGGCTTTAATCTGAATTTGGCATGCACGTTCTAAAAAGTAAATTTCATGAAAGGCTCGTGCAACCGTATCACCTGTTGCCAGCAACCCGTGATTACGTAAAATCATGCACCGATAATGGGCCATGTCTTTCACCAAACGTACCCGCTCTTCAGTCGAAAAAGCAATCCCTTCATATTCATGATAAGCAATATTTTGATAAAACTTCAGCGCATGTTGTGATAAAGGTAATAGGCCTTGTGTCTGTGCTGAAACCGCAATACCATCCGCAGTATGGGTATGTATTACACAGTTTATATCTGCCCGCGCATGATGTAAGGCGGAATGAATTACAAAACCTGCAACATTAACCATTTTACCTTCATCATAATGTGCGACGATGTTCCCTTCATGATCAATTTTGACCAAATCTGAAGCGCGCATACGATCAAAGGTAACGCCATATTTATTAATTAAAAAATATTCAGGCTGATGTGCTAAACGTAAACTAATGTGCGTATCAATTAAGTCAGTCATTTTATAATAAGCAATCAAACGATATAAGGCCGCCAGCTGACAACGTGCTTGCCATTCCTGTTCATCAATTTCTAGTGGTTTATCCATTTCTCACTCCTTATTATTTGATAACTCAGCGACTTTTTATTTGATTATTCGTATGAATTATTCTTAGCAATTTTATCATAGTGCTACCACGAATCTCTTGTTTCAGACTACAGTCTATTTCATACAGATTTATGGTTACTATGCTTTTATCGCATTTAATGTTGGACTTAAGCAAAGTACTTCAATAGTAGAATGTTTATTTGTATCAAGTCTATCTATTCTTTCGGCTCATGAATGGATATTGGCCTAAATGAGACACAAAAAAAAAGCCCTTGTTTTCACAAGGGCTTTTTTGAATTTGGCGGAAGCGGTGAGATTCGAACTCACGGAGGGGTATAAGCCCTCGTCGGTTTTCAAGACCGGTGCATTAAACCGCTCTGCCACGCTTCCATGGGCGCTATCATATAAATATTCTTTCAGAATGGCAAATATTTTTCAGATATTTCATAGTAATTTAGCACTGTTTAATTATTTTTTATTCAATTCAACGAGAGCGACATGTTTTTTAGGCATTCATGTACATTTAAATGTCTTACTCAGCATTGTGTTCTAGATCGTTAGCGTCTTTATAAAACAAAATACAAGCGTGGATTTTGCCTTAGAAATAGACGTCATCTTAGCGTGAGCATTTTAAGACGACTTTGCTATCAACAACAAATAAAATTCCAAGTATAAAAAAACCCAATCTTTCGATTGGGTTTTTTGAATTTGGCGGAAGCGGTGAGATTCGAACTCACGGAGGGGTATAAGCCCTCGTCGGTTTTCAAGACCGGTGCATTAAACCGCTCTGCCACGCTTCCATGTTGCGCATCATATAAATAAAATGAGTGCTTGGCAATTATTTTTCAACAATTTCGGTTTGAGTGCTCAAAATAAAAACAAAATACTCATTCCACAACTGTACATATCGCTTGTGAGGAAACGATCAGCAAAAACTCCGTGCTGAATCGAATAAGATCTTTCAAATCAAAGCGCTTGATATTCAGCTTCAGCGCCCTATGATAGTAGCAAGCCGATAACAGCTCATTCTTACTACGGCATCGTTTATCACACAAATTGGAGACAAATCTTTTGAATCGAAAACTACTCACAGCTGAAGGTTATCAACGACTACAAGATGAGTTAAACGATTTGGTTCGTAAGGAACGTCCTGAAATCACCAAAATTGTGTCTTGGGCTGCCAGTCTTGGCGATCGCTCAGAAAATGCTGACTACCACTACAACAAAAGAAAGCTACGTGAAATTGACCGTCGTATTCGCTTTTTAACCAAGCTGTTTGAAGTGGCACATAAAGTCGAATACAGCCCAGAGCAAGCTGGTAAAGCATATTTTGGCGCGTGGGTTGAACTCGAAAATGATGATGCTGAACGCATTAAATTTCGTATTGTCGGTGATGAAGAAATATATGGGCGTAAAGATTATATCTCTTTGCAATCTCCTGTAGCCAAAGCCTGCTTAGGCAAATCCATCGATGATGAAATACAAGTACAAACACCGAATGGTAAAAAAAGCTGGTATATCATTCAAATTCAATATGATGTACCAGCCTAATCTCAATTCAAGATTGCCATTAAACCCCAAACACTGTGTATGTATTTGTAGGTAAAGCTAAGCTTACTTTATACATAGTAAATGGTGCGCTTCTTAGAAAATTTATCTAGCTGTTTTAAAAAGCCTTCAAAATAATCTTTTTCTTTCTCTTCAGTTCGATAGCCAGCATATAAGGTGCGACGCAAACCCGTTGCTGACACACAATCTAAACGGCGTGAAGTCACCCAGCCTTTTTGTTCATATTCATTTACCACCCAATCAGGTAAAGCAGCAATACCTCTACCACTTGCGACCAATTGAATTAACATTTGCGTTAAATCTGTGGTACGGATTTGCTTCGGCAAAATATTTGCAGGTATAAACAAGCGCGACATAATATCCAAACGATGCTTATCGACGGGGTAAGTTACCAATGTTTCATCTGCAAGCTCTTGTACCGTAATATCTTTCGCTCTAACTAAGGGATGCGTATTCGACAAAACTAAACGTGATTCATATTCAAAGATGGGAAAATATTCAATGCCTTTTAGTGCAATAGGATCCGCAGTAATTAATAAGTCAAACTCCCCTGTTTGTAACAGTTCATGCGGATTCGCCTCAAAACCTGAGGCAAAGTCTAAATCGACATCTGGATACTGCTGGCGATATTGATTAAGCAAAGGCATGAGCCAATCAAAACAACTATGACATTCTGAAGAAAAAGTAATTCGACCCGTTTGCCCATGCACAATACGCGTAATATCCGATTGGGCAATTTGCACTTGAGGTAAAATTTCATCGGCTAACTTTAATAAACGTTGCCCTACATTGGAAAAACTTACCGGGCGACTGCGACGGTTAACCACCTCAACACCAAACCAATGGTCAAGCTCTTTAAGTTGATGCGAAATCGCAGAAGGTGTGAGACACAAATCATTGGCTGCTGATACCAAAGAGCCATGCTCTCTTAAAGCAATCAGCGTTTTTAAATGACGAAGTTCAATCATGGGAGATCTAGATGTAATAATCAATGCAAACACTATAAGTGAATATTTTTCATCTTTCAATTTTAATCATTAGATTCCTTCACAAACAAAGTTTTCTTCCTTTCAAATACAGTCCTCCTATATGTGGAATTCCGTCCAAATCCAGATTCTCAACGACAGACTTGCTCTGCAAATCAAATAGCATCAAGAATGCTTTAAATGGCTAGCCTTAATACAGCGACATTTATGGATCAGGGATCTATCAAATATAGGCATCAAATTTTTAATAGCTAAAATCGTAAATATGACTAAAAAGTGTCAATGAAAAATGGGACATGATTGGCTGTTATTTCCTGCAAAAGCACAGCAATTTTTACTTATCAAGCTGAACACTAAAATTTGCATAAATTTCATACATTAGATCAACTCTTTTCTTCATATATACATCCTGAATTTTATTTAAAAATCTCAGTTTTTAAAGCTCTCATGATGGCCTAATCTTATCGGTAGTTATCGCTTAAGCTCGTTGTACTGTTAATGGCTTATTTACAACTATCGTTTTCACCTATAAAACAAGTTAATTTTGTCTATTTTTACAATCAAGCATACAACAATATCTCGTTGTTATTTATTGCATATTTAGTGCATTTTTTTTAAAAGTAGCCCAATACTCCAAAGTTTAAATTGAACCATCAAATACACTGTAATATACGTAAAATCTGAGTTTATTTAACGCATAAAATAAGTCCATTTAAGATACAAAACAGCCTCGTTTCAGGTCATTTTTTGAAGAATGACATTTTCAATTTAATAAGATTTTTTGACATATTTACTTTCATTTTCAAGTATCAAAATTTACACAATTCGCTCACTTTTAACACAACACTTGTACCACCATATTTTGCAATTTTTTTTATTTATTTATTTCAATAACTTATATTGTTAATTTTTAAATATTTTCGTACAAAATTTGACAAGCATTTTTTTGCTCTTTATTATGCGCACATCTTTTAAGCGAATTTGTTTTTTCATCAGTGTAGAAATTCTACATATTTCCCATTTTTTCCTAGTCATTCTGAATGACGTTCATGACTGCCCAACCCTTATTGAATTTATCAAACTTGAGAAAGTATGAGGCATTTTTTGTCTTCACTTTTTAGGGCATAAATTACTTGTAGCGGAGACAACATGCACAGTAGTTCAACTTCTGGGTCGAGGCTTTGCCTTAACTCTTTAAACTCTCTCCCTTTAAAAGCATTTGTATTTAGTACTGTCTTAATTCCGTTTCACAGTATTAATGCAAGTAAGACAACCCATCAATATGATTCGGTTGTAAATAGCAACAAACTAATTGTCGTATCAGTTGCAGATGTAAGCACTGCCTTTAAAGATGGCCAGCACTTACATGGCTTTGGTTATGATCTTGCGCGCAACTATGCAGAAAGCATCAATGTAAAACTTGATTTTAAAATTGTTCCAGACAATGCAACCGCTTTAAAAATGGTATCTAAAGGTCAAGCCAACTTCGCCATGACCACCAGTAGCATTCAATCGATTGAAGCTAAGCATTTAACTTCATTTTCTGCGAGCTGTGGCGATACCGTTTCACTGCAAAAAAATGGCTTAAATAGCAACCTGAATTGGGTTTTTAAAGACGCCAGTGATCCACTTAGCCAAACTGCAAGTGGTTTTATTTGCCGTGCAAAGCAAAATGGTTCTATTGGGCAATTAGCATCTTTTTATAATCGTAATGTTTTAAAGCAAGATGCGCTCAACACGATCCAACGGGATCTGAGCAAACGTATGCCTATATATAAGGCAAGCTTTAAGAAAACTGCACAGCAATATAATCTTGACTGGCATTTATTGGCAGCTATTGGTTATCAAGAGTCATATTTAAAACCGGACTCTGTATCACCTACTGGCGTACGCGGGCTGATGATGCTGACCAACAGCACAGCGAAAGCAATGGGTGTAAGTAATCGCACAGATCCAGCGCAAAGCATCCAAGGCGGTGCGAAGTACTATGATCAAATGCTGGCACGATATGCACATATCCCAATGCCTGACCGTAACTGGTATGCATTGGTTGCATATAACATGGGGCCAGGTGCAGTTTCGCAATTGCAAAGCAAAATTAAAGCTCAGGGTAAAAATCCAAACAAATGGGTGAACCTCTACACTTATTTAGACCGTAACAAAGCCAGCAATGGTCGTTATCGTCAAGCTGTACAATATGTCACACGTATCCGTGCCTATTTAGAGCATATTAAGACCACACCGCAATTGGTGAATATCTAAAGCTAGTTTTATACGCCTCGCTCAAAGATCGAAAAAAAAAGCTTACCCAAGGGTAAGCTTTTTTGATTTGAAGTGATTCACTTCATCTCATGAGTCTTAAGCCGTTTGCTCAAGTACTTTTTTGAATAAGTCTTTTTGTTCTTGGCTAGGCTTTGCAGTTTGCAGTGCCATCAATTGTGACATGTCACCTTGAACTTTTATTTTGCCTGTCATGAATGCTTGCATAGCTGCAGCCATATCAAACTCAAGGAATACTTTACGTAAAGTTTCAGCATCCATGTTTAGCGTTGTTTTTGCGTTTGCAGATAAGCCTTTTTTAATTGCGCCACCGTCTAAAGACAATTCAGTATTGCCAGAAGCGTCTGCAACAACCAAATTAATCGCAAGATTTGCCAGAGCTGGTGGTAAGTTTAAGTCACCTGCTTGAGCAGTTAGAGTTTCTACAGTCGAAAACCAATCGTCAGTTAAAAAAGCTGGCATGTTCTATCCTCAATCTCTTTGTTCGTGTGTGCAGCCTATCCAGACAGCATTTTAAAAGAAGCATTTTTTGCTTGTCGCTTGTTATAGCATGATCACCTGCAAAATAGCTAAAGAATTTTGCACGCACCGTTCAATTTTAATCAAAACCATACAACAATGAATAAAATCAAATACATAAAAAAAGCACCTGAGTTTCAGATGCTTTTTTGAATGCCTTTAGAACTTAGTCCGCAACAAAACCTAAATTCACCATGTTAATGCGTTTGCTTTCGCCTTCTGGTGCTTCTTCAGTTGAGCATGCACCCTCTTTGAAGTCAAACTCACGTTCACTATCTAGCGCTTCGAAATCAAATAATTCTCGGTCAGCCAATTGTGATGGTGATACATTTTGCAATGCACCAAAAATGCTGTGCAAACGTTTTGGATATTCTTTATCCCAGCTACGAAGCATATCGTTCAATATGGCACGCTGTAAGTTTTCTTGCGAGCCACATAAGTTACATGGAATGATTGGAAACTTGCGCATTTCAGCATATTTGATAATGTCTTTTTCTTCCACATAAGCCAGTGGACGAATCAAGATATTCTTTTTATCCGAAGATAAAAGTTTTGGTGGCATCGCTTTTAAGCTACCGCCATGGAACAAGTTCAAAAAGAAAGTCGCCAAGATATCATCACGATGATGACCTAAAGCCACTTTAGTTGCACCAATTTCTTGCGCAAAACCATACAAAGAACCACGACGTAAACGAGAACACACAGCACAATAAGTTTTACCTTCAGGGGTAAGTTTTTTTGTGATGCTATAAGTGTCTTTTTCCAAGATATAGTACGGAATGTTATTTTCTTCTAAATAACGTGGCAGTACTTCTTCAGGGAAACCTGGCTGTTTTTGGTCAAGGTTAACTGCAACCACATCAAAGTTGATTGGCGCAATGCGTTTAAACTGAAGCAAGATATCCAGCAAGGTATAACTGTCTTTACCACCAGAAATACACACCATAACCTTGTCACCATCTTCGATCATTTTAAAATCGCGGATCGCATGACCGACTTGGCGACGGAGCTTTTTCAGCAAACGATAGTAAGCTGAGCTGGTAGGCAGTTCAGGCTTGAAATTAAATCCTTGTTCGGACTCAACTGGCGAGTACATAGACGAGATTAACCCATAAATAAAATAACCGCGCAATTTTAGCTGATTCGCTCTCTCACCGCATTAAAAGAATGTAAATTCCATAAATTGTCAAAATACAGTCATAATCAAGTAATCGAAGCGCGGTAAATTTGAACGCTTGCGTCTGTTTTTTAGCCAAGATGCTTATCTTTTGGACTTTTCCACAGTTTTCCACAAAAGCTGTGGATAACTTTGTGGATTCTAAAAGGCTTGACAGCTTGATCCACCCTTATTTTAAGGCTTTCATTTAGATTGATCATTTTTTGATCAATTTAATATTCCTTAAATATCAATACCTTAAATGTGTCAAGTTATGCTCATTAAAAAAAAATAAATATTTTTTTTGATTATTGAATCAGCAAAATGACTTGCTTTTTACAAACTAGCCGATAAATAAACAGATCAAAGCTTTTCATCGCTTTTATTTTTGCTACACTCTATTTGTACTGTTTGGGGACAGAAGTTTTTTCGACGACGACAATGAAAAATAAATCAAAAAATTTTGCATTTTGCATTTTGGGATCAGTACTGTCTTTCGGCATGGTTGAAATAAGCCATGCAGGAAAAATTTATATTTATAAAGATAAACAAGGCAGCACCCTACTCACCAACCGTCAAAGTGCAGATAAATCACTCACAAAAGTGAAAGTGACCTATTATCCAGACAGTAATATCCACACTTATAATAACTGGGGATCAAACGAATCTTCAGTTTTGCCCAGCTATAGCCGTAACAAAAATGCCTTCGACCACATTATTAAACAGGCCGCTCAACAACACGGTGTTTCTGAAGGTTTAATTAAAGCCGTCATGCATACTGAATCTGGCTTTAATGTGAATGCCCGTTCCCCAGTCGGTGCCCAAGGTCTAATGCAACTGATGCCAGCAACAGCTCGACGCTTTAATGTGTCAAATGCTTATGATCCATTTCAAAACATTATGGCAGGTGCACGTTACTTGGCATGGTTAACCAAGCGCTTTAATGGCAACACGTCTTTAGTTTTAGCTGGTTATAATGCAGGAGAAGGCAATGTGCAAAAGTACGGCGGTGTGCCACCTTTTCGTGAAACACAAGACTATGTACGCCGTGTGACCAGTCGCTATAACAACTTATATGCAAACGGCGCAAGTACAATCAGCGATTACAATACCAGTACGGCATCAAATTCAGGTGCAGGCAAAATCATTGCTAGCTCAGCCAATTATGAGCAAAATGAAACATCGACTGAACTTAAAGCCAGTAATAAATATCAGCGTCATGTAATTCAAAATGCGAGCAATAGCTTTACTGATGCACCAGGCTCCTATACCACGGCCAATGCGACTGCCTCTGCACATATCTATTTTAAAGATTAAAAAGACAGCATTTTTCTTTTTTCTGAGAGATTTACTAATTATTTCTTGAAATTATTAGACTTTCACCTCATATTGAACTTAATGATTATGATTTGTAGATCAGATTATTTTTCCATAATACGAGGATTTTCTCAATGATGCGGATTGGTTTGTTCTTGCTAACCAACCTCGCGGTACTGATTGTAGCTGGCATTATTTTGTCACTCTTCGGTGTCGGCAGTTACCACGGCGCAGGCGGCTTACAGCTTGGCAACCTAATGGTAATCTGTTTTGTGTTTGGTATGGTTGGTTCTTTAATTTCTCTATTCATGTCTAAATGGATGGCGAAAAAAACCACTGGTACTGAAATTATCGACCCGAACGCACCGCGTAGCCAAGCTGAAGCGTGGCTTTTACAAGAAGTTGCTCAACTTGCGCAACGTGCTGGCATTAAAATGCCTGAAGTTGGTATTTTCCCCTCTTATCAATCTAACGCTTTCGCAACAGGTTGGAACAAAAACGACGCACTTGTCGCTGTTTCAACGGGTTTGCTAGAACGTATGAACAAAGACGAACTTCGCGCTGTATTGGCACATGAAATTGGCCACGTAGCCAATGGCGACATGGTGACCTTGGCTTTGGTTCAAGGTGTAGTCAACGCCTTTGTGATGTTCTTTGCACGTGTTGCAGGCGATTTTATTGACCGTAATGTCTTTGGTCGCGAAGAAGGTGAAGCACCTGGTATCGCTTATTTTGTGATTACGATTGTGCTGGATATCGTGTTTGGTATTCTTGCTTCATCTATCGTGATGTGGTTCTCGCGTTATCGTGAATACCGCGCTGACGAAGCGGGTGCTCGCCTAGCAGGCAAACAAGCCATGATTTCTGCATTGTTACGTTTACAAGCAGAATCTGAAATGCCAGATGCGATGCCTAAAGAAATGAAAGCTTTTGCGATTTCTGCAGGACGTGAAGAAGGTTTTAGTTTAGCTGCTTTGTTCCAAACTCACCCAACGATCGAACAACGTGTTGCCGCATTACAGCAATTAGATTGCCCATAATGTTAGCTTAAGTATTCGATGAAAAAAGCCTCCTTCGCGGAGGCTTTTTTAATGTCTGTATTGTTGTTTAAATACATCACATTTAAAAATGCTGTATCCATTGCCACAACCAAACACCACCCATCCACATCGCAAATAAAAATAATACAATGAACAACAGCCCCAACAAGTCTGGAATATGAATCCAGATCCACGCCACAATTGGATTACGCCAAAAAGCTGAATGTTGCTGTTTCTGTTCTAATTGTTCGTGCAAGAAAGGATGCACCACATGTGTATCACTACGAATTTGATATTCTTCACGAATATGCGTATGTACCACATCTAAGGCCTTGCGACTTGGACGAATAAAAACATCAAATACCGTTCCTACAATAGGAATAAAGCCCACAACAGCATCTAACATTGCCATTTTCATCACAGGGTTTAGTTTTTGCTGTGGTACACCAATTTGCTTGGCTTTCATAATGGCATAACAGGTCAAAACAAAACCTGCGATGTCTCCTGCAATTGGAATGGTACTTAAAGCAGCATCCGCACCTACGCCTTGCTTGGTAAATGGAATCCTTATGACAGAGTCCATCATGTTGGCAAATTTAGCCAAGTCACGTTCTAAGCGAATCACCTCTTGCTCTGACAATTTTTTTTCAAGATTTTTAATCTGTTTATTTTCGGTCATTGTATTGTCCAAATGCGATTAAATCAGGCAAAACATAAGTTATAAATCCATAGTAACTTACTTAAAGTAATAGCTGAGAGGCAATAAATAAATACACCAATACACCAGAGGCGTCACAAATAGAAGTCACTAAGGGTGCAGATGCACTGGCTGGGTCTAGCCCCATGCGGTTTAATATAAATGGCAGACTCATACCAATCAAACAACCCAACATCACAATTGCCATCATACTGAGTGCCAACACCAAAGCGACCATTTCATCACCACGGTAATAGCCCAATGCAGAGACGGCAATTGCCATCGTGGCGCCAAGACATAATGCCACCAAACTTTCACGGCCAATCAGATAAAACCAGTCTTTAAAATGCACATCCCCTGTTGCCAAGGCACGCACCATTAAAGTTGCAGATTGTGATCCTGCATTTCCGCCACTGCCAACCAATAAAGGTAAGAAGAACACCAATACTAAATTTGTGGCAATAATATCTTCAAAGTGTGCAATTCCAAATCCCGATAGCAAACTGCCAAATACTAAAAACACCAGCCAAAATACCCGCTTTTGATAGAGCTGAAAGATTGGCGCTGTTTTTAAACTCAGTTTGCTATTGGCATTGACCGCACCCGCTTTTAAAAAATCTTCAGTGGCTTCTTCACTGACCACATCCAAAGCATCGTCATAGGTCACAATACCCAGTAATTGCATTTGATCATTCACAATTGGCAAAGCAATAAAATCATAATAACTAAGCTTTTTAGCAACGCTTTCTTGGTCATCATCCACATGTGCATAAATTACTTCTTTATGCATTACATCGGCAATGATGTCCTCAGGATTGGCTAAAATCATTTCTCGTAATGAAATCACGCCTTTCAGTTGTTTGTGTTCATTCACGATATAAATTTGGTACAAGGTATCTGGATTAGACGTATCTTGTCTGAGTTGTTCTATCGCCTGCTGAATAGTAATTTCCGCAGGCAAAGTCGCGACATCCAAACTCATAATCGCGCCAGCGGATTCTTCCTGATATGCTGCTAAGGAACGAATTTGTAGTCGCTTATTTAAACTGAGTCGGGTATATAATTGCTTTTGTACGATGGGCGATAATGCCTTGACCAAATCTGCACTATCGTCTGAATGCATTTGCTCAATTATTTCAACCAAATCTGCAATATTCAGTTGCTCAGCTAATTTAACGCGCTCGGCTGGGCTATAAAATGAAAATACATCAGCCTTATTTCCCAATAAATGCAATAACTGCACCTGAGTGCTTGGCTTAAATTGCTGTAGTACCAGTGCAATATCGGCTACATTTAAATATTGTAATAAATGATTAGCCTGTTCATATTGTTGGGACTGGATTGCGATTTTTATTTGCTCAACTAAGTTTTCTCTTTCAACCATCATCGCCTCCACTTATTTATGCATTCATGTCATCTTCATTTTTTATAAATTTTTACTACATTCTTTATACTCATTATGCCCTCAAGTCGGCTTATAAAAGCCCAAAAGTACAATAAATAAATATTCTCAATGGGTTTAAAACGCTTGTACTGATTGGAGATAGAACCTCAAACTGCAGAGCACTCTACACACGCAAAAACCATAAGACCCAGCCAAAGTAAAAATATTTTTAAATTATGCGCAATTTAATCACTAAGCATAATGAAGTGCTTTATTTAGAGATAATCTATATTTTCCTTAAATCCAATCATGGCTTCAGTTTACATTTGTAACATATAGGCACGCTTGCAAAGGCATGCAGTCAATCAAGTTGTATTTATTTTTTAGACTTGTTGCATGAGCTACATTTTTTATTCATGTTTTTAGTATATAAGTACAAAGTAATTTCTGTGTTTATGCTCAGTCTATTTTGGCTGATTTAAAGCGTTGGCGCTCGTAGCTTAACCTATAAATGGAACTTTTCAGCGCAATGGAAAGTAATTAAATTATGCTCTCTAAATATTTTATCCAGCGCCCTATTTTTGCTTTTGTACTGGCCATTTTTGTGATGGTTGCTGGTGTATTTGCATTATTAAATTTACCTGTAGAGCGTTATCCAGATATCGCGCCACCGCGTATTTCCATTAGCGCAACCTATTCAGGTGCAGATGCGCAAACTGTAGAAGAAAGCATCACCCAAATATTAGAGCAGCAAATTACAGGGCTGGATCATTTACTGTATTTTAGCTCCAGCAGTGATGCCAATGGCCGTAGCCGCATTAATATTAGTTTTGAAAATGGTACTGATCCAGATACAGCGCAAGTTCAAGTACAAAACTCTATTAATAGTGTATTAAGTCGCTTACCAGATGATGTCCAACGCCAAGGGGTTAGAGTCCTCAAGTCTTTAGGTGATACCTATATGGTGATTGGCCTATATGATGAGCAACATAAAAGCAGCAATATTGAACTGTCTGATTATTTATTGACGCATTTAGAGAGCGAATTAGGACGCGTTGAAGGCGTTGGTGAAGTTGACGTATTTGGTTCAAAGTTTGCCATGCGGATATGGTTAAATCCAAATCAACTCAAAAAATACAACCTCATCCCAAGTGATATTCAAAAAGCAGTTGAAGCACAGAATACGCAAGTGGCTGCTGGTGGTATTGGTGAACTTCCTAGCGCACAAGAACAATATTTAAATGCCAAAGTCAGTTCGGGCTCTCGTTTAAAAACGCCTGAAGAATTTCAAAATATTATTTTAAAAGCCAATGTTGATGGTAGTTTTGTCTATTTAAAAGATGTTGCACGAGTAGAGTTAGGTGCAGAAAATTACCAATCTTACAACAGCATTAATGGTTATCCTTCTGCAGGTATGGCTATTTCTTTAGCCTCTGGTGCTAATGCCATTCAAACTGCAAAACGTATTCAAGACACCGTCGACCGTTTGTCTAAGTCTTTACCAAATGGCTATAAACTGGTTTATCCAAGCGACAACACACCATTTGTCCGTGAATCCATTAAAGAAGTGGTCAAAACATTATTTGAAGCCATTCTTTTGGTTATTGTCGTCATGTTCCTGTTTTTGCAAAGCTGGCGTGCAACTTTAATTCCTGCCATTACTGTTCCTGTCGTACTTTTAGGCACAATGGGTGTACTCCTGCTTTTAGGTTTGAGTATTAATACCCTCACCTTATTTGCACTTGTACTGGCCATTGGCCTACTGGTGGACGATGCCATTGTGGTGGTTGAAAATGTTGAACGGCTGATGCACGAACAACATTTAGATGCCAAACAAGCGTCTTTAGCTTCTATGCATGAAATTAGTGGCGCACTGGTGGGTATTACCTTGGTGCTCACTGCTGTATTTATTCCAATGGCATTTTTTGGTGGTTCTACTGGGGTCATTTATCGTCAGTTTGCACTGACCTTAATTACTGCCATGTCGATCTCACTTGCAGTCGCGTTAGTACTTACACCTGCATTGTGTGCACTTATTTTAAAACCAACGACACAACCATTTACTTGGGCGACGCGATTTAACCGCTTGCTTGAAGCTATAAAACATCAATATGTAAAACTTAGCCATACCATTATTGATTTTAAATGGGTGAGCTTTGTAATCATTGCTGCACTTATTCTTGTGTTTGCACTGTTTTATCGTGCCTTACCAACCAGCTTCTTACCCAATGAAGACCAAGGTCGTTTAAGTGTACAAATTACCTTACAAGACAATGCACCAATGTCACAGACCATGAAAGTGGGTGAATCGGTTCGTGATTATTTCTTAGAACATGAAAAAAATAATGTTGATCTGGTTATGCTCCGCTATGGCAGCAACCGTACGGGTACAGGTCAACACATGGCCCAAGGCTTTATTAAGCTCAAGCCGTGGGATGAACGTAGTGGGCAAAAAAATAATGCCAATGCTATACGTGAGCGTGCGAATGCTTATTTCCGTAGTCATGCCAATGCCAAAATTAACATTACTGCACCGCCAGTTGTCATTGGCTTAGGAGATACCGACAGCCTAAGTTTTTGGATTCGTGATATTAATGGTCAAGGTCGTCAATTTTTAAATCAGCAATTCACGCAATTAAAGCAAGATTCTGCGCAATACTCAGGTTTTGAAAATCTTGATAAAAAAGCTGCGCCAGACAAAGCCAAATTAGAGGTTAATATCGACCCTAAAGCGGCCATGTCTTCTGGCCTCGCGATGGCTGACATCAACAGTACATTATCAGCTGCATTGGGTGGTAAATATATCAATGACTTTATTGATAGAGGCCGAATTAAACGCGTCATGATGCAAAGTGATGCGCCCTTCCGAGCTACACCAGAAGATTTACAATACTGGTCTGTACGCAACAATCAAAATGAAATGGTACCCTTTGCGAGCTTCTCAACCATTAATTGGTCTGGTGGTCCAGAATTGGTCAACCGCTTTAATGGTTATAGTGCACTTGAAGTTAATGCAGACAAAACTGCAGCTGTTAGCTCAGGCCAAGCAATGCAACAAGTCGCAAGCTTGGTAGATCAAGCCAAAGATATTGATTTAGCTTGGAGCGGACTGTCTTTTGAGGAACAAAAAACCAGTAATCAAGCACTGTTTTTATATGCAGTTTCTATCGGATTTATTTTTCTATGTTTAGCGGCTTTATATGAAAGTTGGTCCATTCCTGCTGCAGTCATGATTGCAATTCCTTTAGGGATTGGAGGCTGTGTGATCTTTTCATTCTTGGGCGGTTTCCCAAATGATATTTATTTCCAAATCGCACTGCTCACAACCATTGGTTTATCGTGTAAAAATGCCATCTTAATTATTGAGTTTGCTGCAATGGCACAGCGCGAAGGCAAACATGTGATTAATGCAGCTATAGAAGCAGCTTCATTACGTTTTCGTCCTATTCTAATGACATCATTGGCCTTTGGTGCTGGTGTTATTCCGCTGATATTTGCACAAGGTGCTGGCGCAGTCAGCCGTCAAGAAATCGGCCTGGGTGTATTTGGTGGAGTGATTTTTGGTACGGTCTTGGTTCTCATTTTTATTCCTTTTGCCTTCGTGATGATCCGCACATGGTTTAAACCCAAAGCCAGCCCAACAAAATAAAGTTTCTAACATAAAAAAGACGCAAAATGCGTCTTTTCTTATGTGCTACCGATCAACCTACAGTTTAGACAAGATGATCTTCAATGACATCATTTGGGCTGTACTGTAGATGTCGTATTCTGCGCCACTTCAACAACATGCTCAACGATAGGCTCCACTCTTGTTTGTATGTCGGCTGTCACTACTTTCACTTGAGGCGTTTCAGCATGCGGTTCACTCAAATGCTGTGCTGCTGGATGATCAGTATTGCCTTCTTGGGCTTTCACTGTAGATGTTGCTTGTACGACTTGCTCAGGTTCTTGCATATTCACTGCTGTTACTACTGGGGTTGCAGCCACTGCTTGTACGGTAGCTTCAGTCGGTTGCACAGGTGTTGCAGGTGTTGCAGGTGTTGCAGGTGTTGCAGGTGTTGCAGGTGTTGCAGGTGTTGCAGGTGTTGCAGGTGTTGCAGGTGTTGCAGGTGTTGCAGGTGTTGCAGGTGTTGCAGGTGTTGCAGGTGTTGCAGGTGTTGCAGGTGTTGCAGGTGTTGCAGGTGTTGCAGGTGTTGCAGGTGTTGCAGGTGTTGCAGGTGTTGCAGGTGTTGCAGGTGTTGCAGGTGTTGCAGGTGTTGCAGGTGTTGCAGGTGTTGCAGGTGTTGCAGGTGTTGCAGGTGTTGCAGGTGTTGCAGGTGTTGCAGGTGTTGCAGGTGTTGCAGGTGTTGCAGGTGTTGCAGGTGTTGCAGGTGTTGCAGGTGTTGCAGGTGTTGCAGGTGTTGCAGGTGTTGCAGGTGTTGCAGGGTGTTGCAGGTGTTGCAGGTGTTGCAGGTGTTGCAGGTGTTGCAGGTGTTGCAGGTGTTGCAGGTGTTGCAGGTGTTGCAGGTGTTGCAGGTGTTGCAGGTGTTGCAGGTGAGCCTAAAGGCTTCCACTCATAATGACCAGTACTAAGTTCTACAATTTCACCCACCCCAGGAAAAGGCAAATGCGGTGCAGCAATCCAAGTATGAGCCTGTGCATACTGTGCAAATAATGATTCACGTGTGTGACTGGCCTGTACAGGATCAGTATCAAAATCAACCGAAAGTTTAGGTTCAATAAACTGTAAAGTATGCGAATGGACAATATCACCAACAAAGACCAATGCCTTATTTTGGCTCTTTAACAAATAAGAATAATGCCCAGGTGTATGTCCAGCGCTTTGTATAACCTCTATGCCATTAATATCTGAACCTGCTTTAAATGTCCTTAAACTTTTAGACAACTGATAAGGTGCCAATACCGCCTTAATTTGCGCTGCTGTAGCTTGATAATTTGCTCGCTTGTCTTCTGCAACACTTTGCGGAACTTGCTCTGCCGACCAAAAAGCAAGCTCGGGCTCACTCACATATACCGTCGCGAGTGGAAAAACAGCGACATTATTTTGCGTCAAACCACATACATGATCTAAATGTAAATGCGTCAGCATTATGCTATTAATATGCGATAGTTTATAACCTGCTGCCTGAATATTCGTGGCCATCGCACCGAGTTTATCGCCCATACAACTCCCTGCACCATTATCTACAAGGGTTAAATTACCGTGACGATCATCAATTAAAAACGCATTGACACTGGTAGGCAAATACTGGGATTGAGACAAGTTGGCTTTTGCAAAAACTTGTTGTACCTCTTCTGGGCTCAGATTTTTATTAAACAAACTTCCTTTTAGATCAATCGAGCCATCACGTAGCGCAATCACTTTATATTCACCAAAGTTAAATGCAAAATAACCTTGCTCAGTCAGTGCTTCATTGACGACTGTCGCTGTTGTAGGTTGCACTTCGGTGGCATTGGCCTGAAAAGTCAAACAAGCCAATAGGATGAGGAATATATTATTTTTCATGGTACTGCCTTATCAAAACGCTACCTCAATCTAAACTGAAGTAGTAATCTTATTATTCAATGTCGTTATAGGAATTTTGTGCGGCAATTTTGCCTGATTTTTATGCATTTTTTAAGTCTTAAACTGACTTTAATCACATTAAATTTTAAATTTACTGCTAAAAGCATGTGTTTTAGTGTAATTGTCTTACTCAATTTTCAGTCACATTTAAGTTATGCCTCATAAAATGAATGAAATATAAAACTTTCACCATGACACATGAGTAGCTATTCCCCATACAAAGGCAAAACTGGCGTTAAGCGTATTTTAAACGCAACTCAATATTCTATCGCTGGTTTTAAAGCCGCATTTCAAAATGAAGCCGCATTTCGACAAATCGTGTTGATAAATGCGATCCTTATTCCAATCAGCTGTTTTCTTCAGGTGAGTCGTGCAGAACATGCCCTGATGATTGCGGTCTGCTTGTTTGCACTTATTGTTGAGTTATTTAACTCTGCAATTGAAGCTGTTGTAGATCGGGTTTCTTTAGATAAACACCCCCTTTCTAAAAATGCCAAAGATATGGGCAGTGCTGCACAATTTGTCGCATTAGCCATTATTTTCTTTACTTGGCTCATTATTCTTTGGCCAAATCAAAGCTAAATACTCTATAAATATAGTGCAAGACTAATGCGAATAATCAATAAAAAGCGGGCCAAAGCCTGCTTTTTTTATGTATATATTTTTGACTTAAATAACTAAGTAATAGGAATAAAAAAACCCAGCTTATGCTGGGTTTTTCGAATCAGTTCAGTGCTTAGTGAGCAGCGAATTGGTTCATTGTGTTTTTAGCATCATCGTGTGCTTTAAGAGCGTTGTCACCAGAGAAGATCTCTTTGTGGTCATCACCGATGTCCGAACCAGCCATTGCTTGGTGTTTAACACAAGCGATACCGCCACGGATTTCTTTACGCTGTACGCCAGCAACATAAGCCAACATACCTTCAGAACCGAAGTAACCTTGAGCAAGCTCGTGAGTAGAAAGAGCAGCTGTGTGGTAAGTCGGAAGTGTGATCAAGTGATGGAACACACCAGCTTCACGAGAAGCATCTGCTTGGAATGTACGTACTTTTTCGTCAGCATCAGCAGCTAATTCAGTCGCATCGTACTCAGCGCTCATTAGTTTAGCGCGGTCGTAAGCAGAAACGTCTTTACCTTCAGCAACCCAACGGTCGTAAGCTTGTTGACGGAAGTTTAAAGTCCAGTTGAATGAAGGCGAGTTGTTGTAAACAAGCTTAGCATTTGGAACTGTTTCTTTAACACGGTTAACCATGTGAGCGATTTCTTCAACGTTTGGAGTCGCAGTTTCGATCCAAAGAAGGTCCGCACCGTTTTGAAGGCTAGATACACAGTCAAGTACAACGCGGTCGATTTGCGTGTCTGGACGGAATTGGTACAAGCCAGAAGCAAGACGTTTTGGACGGTGAAGTTTACCGTTACGCTTGATTAGGATTTCGTCTTCTTGAGCTTCTGAAATGTCGATTTCAGTAGTATCTAAGTAGCTGATGTATTGAGAAGCGATGTCGCCTGGCTCTTTAACCACTGGGATTTTTTGAGTCAAGTCAGCGCCTTCAGAGTCAGTACGAGCAACGATGATACCGTCGTCAAGACCCATTTCTAAGAATGCATAGCGAAGAGCGTGGATTTTCGCGATGAAGTCTTCGTGTGGAACTGTTACTTTACCAGCTTGGTGACCACATTGTTTAGCATCAGATACTTGGTTTTCGATTTGAAGTGCACAAGCACCCGCTTCGATCATTTTCTTAGCTAGTAAGTAAGTTGCTTCTTCGTTACCGAAACCTGCGTCGATGTCCGCAATAATTGGCACAACGTGAGTTTGGAAACCGTCGATTTGAGCAGTGATTTCAGCAGCTTTAGCAGTATCACCAGCTTCGTTTGCTTTTTTAAGCGCACGGAACAAGTCGTTTAATTCTTTAGCGTCAGCTTGACGAAGGAAAGTGTAGATTTCTTCGATCAATGCAGGTACTGAAGTTTTTTCGTGCATAGATTGGTCAGGAAGTGGACCGAATTCTGAACGAAGCGCAGCAACCATCCAACCAGAAAGGTAGATATAGCGACGTTCTGTAGTACCGAAGTATTTTTTGTTCGCAATCATTTTTTGCTGTGCGATGAAACCGTGCCAGCAACCTAGTGATTGAGTGTATTTGCTAGAGTCTGCATCGTATGCAGCCATATCACGACGCATAATTGCAGCTGTGTATTTCGCGATGTCTAAACCAGTTTTGAAACGGTTTTGCAGTTGCATGCGTGCAGCATCTTCTGGGCTGATGTCGCGCCATGTTGCACCGAATTTTGCTTTTAATTCGCGGATTGCATCAATCGCTGATAAATATGTAGTCATGATATTTTCCTGTAATAATATTAGGATTTCCCAAACGAATGGCTAAAATCATACCCTCAATTTATTGTTCAGATTTAGAGCGCTTCGTTTCGATGAACTTAGATTAGATTGGCCAATAAAATTAATCCAATATTCTGTATTAATTTTCGATATTTATTTAAAAAATGGGTAGATCAAAGTCTAAATATATTTTAACCAAAATTATATAAGTTATTATTTTTAAATAATTTATATAATTTATTTTTAGTTTACTTTTCACCCAAGTTGTTTTCTTTTTATTCATTAGACTTAAGTCTTGAAAGGCTTTAAAAGTGTGATTTTTTACTAAAAATTGGCAAATTTGATCAAAATCACAACACTTTTTAACTTAACTGAGCGGTTTGTTTTTAGCTTTTAAATGCTAATTTCATCAGTAAAAATAAGTATTAAATATTCCTGTTCATATTCACATGTGAATGCGAATTTTTATCTTCTTTAAGACGCTATGTAGCGCTCATGCCCTCGCGGAACAGTTGAATTTATTAGGCTAACTGTATTTTTTAGCCTGCAATTGGACGTCTTTTTTTTCATCAGTTTATTACACAAGGCGGATGGCTTATGGCATAATCAAAATAATTTCATGATTTTATTTTCGGTATTTATTTTATGAATCTGGAGCGTGTCGATCTTAATCTACTCATTTACCTTGACGTGCTACTTCGTGAAAAAAATGTAACGCGTGCTGCAGAACAATTAGGCGTAACCCAACCTGCAATGAGTAATATTTTACGTCGTCTACGTAATTTATTTAATGATCCGCTTTTGATTCGTTCTTCTGAAGGTATGACCCCGACAGAACGCGCCTTAGAATTACAACCGCGTATTCGCGATGCGCTTTCTGATCTCTCGATGATTTTGGAACCACGTACTGAATTCCGACCTTATACATCGAATCGCGTTTTTCGCATTATGACTTCTGACTATGCCGAAGCGACTTTAGTACCTCGCTTAGTCAAAGCACTCCGCTCAGAAGCACCAAATGTCGTACTCGACTTTTTAACACCAAGTGATGTGTCTTATCGTGATATGGAACAAGGTAAGGTCGATCTTGCAATTAACCGTTTTAATGAAATACCGCAAAGTTTTCACCAAGTTTTAGTTTGGCGTGACAGCTTTTCTTGCTTACTCAATGGTAAACACCCTGCTGCAAACAACCTCAATTTAAAAAGCTATTTAGATGCTCAACATATCTGGGTATCTAAAACAGGTATGGGCGTTGGCTTTGGTGTCAATCCAGAAAAGCAAGCAGGCTTAGGTTGGATTGACCAAGCCTTAGAACGTATTGGTCAAAAGCGTAAAATTTCTGTATTTACACGTCATTATCAAATGCCTGGGCTATTGGCTTCCAATGTTGATTTAGTTGCGACCCTACCGACACGTATTGCGCGCCTTCAAGCAAAAAGCCAAAACTTACTGATTAAAGACCCACCATTTTATATTCCAGAATTTGAATTAAAAATGGCTTGGTGTCCTTTATTACATCATCACCCTGCACATCGCTGGTTACGTCAGCTTATTTTGTATGTTGCACGCCAAATGATTGAAGAAGAAAACCGTGAATTTTTAATGAATAACTCTCAATTTTCTCATTATTAAACATAAATTTTCTTAAATTCTTCTTTTTTAAGCTTATACTAGAACTCGAGGAAATCATTAAACTGATCTCCTTGAGTTTTTTTATGTTAAAAATATTCAAAATAATGATGATCCACAGGTGCCTCAGTGAGCCTCTTCCAAAACATCCTAATCATCGTCATCCTTATTGCGGGAGCTGGTTTTTTATCTTTAACTGAAATCGCCCTTGCCGGTGCACGTAAAGTTAAATTAAAAATCTTGGCAGAATCGGGCGATGAGCGTGCTCAGAAAGTGCTCGATTTACAAGAAAATTCAGCAGATTTCTTTGCTGCCTCGCAAATTGGCCTAAATGCAGTCGCAATTCTCGGCGGTATTTTGGGTGAAGGTGCATTTCGCCCTTATTTCTATGACATGGTTGCACGCTTTTATCATGGCCCGTGGACGGAAAGTATTAGCTTTGCCTTGTCTTTCACATTAGTTACTTCTTTATTTATTTTATTTGCAGACCTCATGCCAAAACGTTTGGCAATGATTGCACCTGAAAAAATCGCGGTTTCTGTGATTAACCCGATTCAAGTCTTCATTGTGGTCTGCAGACCATTGGCATGGTTTATCAATGCCATTGCCAATATGCTGTTCCGCTTATTTAAAGTGAACACCACCCGCGACGACAATATTACCTTTGATGATATTTCAGCAGTGATGGATGCTGGCGCACAAGCTGGCGTTCTGCAAAAACAAGAACATCATTTCATTGAAAATGTATTTGAACTCGAAGAACGTAACGTCCCTTCAAGTATGACGACCCGTGAAAACGTGGTGTATTTTACCCTCAAGGAATCTGAATCGAGTATTCGTCAAAAGCTGGCAGAATATCCTTATTCTAAATTTTTAGTCTGCAGTGAAAATATTGACGATGTGATTGGTTATGTTGATGCCAAAGATATTTTGGTTCGTATCCTCAATAATCAATCCCTTTTACAATTAAACGAAAATACCATTCGTAATGTACTCACCATTCCAGATACGCTCACACTGTCTGAATTACTCGACCGTTTCCGTTCCACCAAAGAGAAATTTGCGGTCGTTATTAATGAATATGCGCTGGTCGTTGGTGTAATTACCTTGTCAGATATCATGATTACGGTAATGGGTGATTGGGTTACGCCAATTGAGGAAGATCAGCAAATTATTAAACGTGATAATAATTCATGGCTGATTGAAGGTAGCACACCAATCGAAGACATGATGCATGCGCTAGCGATTGATGAAATGCCAGATACAGACAATTATGAAACCTTAGCGGGCTTTATGATGTATAAGCTTCGCAAAATTCCACGCCCTGCTGATGCAGTCATTTATGGTGGTTATAAATTCGAAGTGGTCGATGTCGATCATTTTAAAATTGACCAATTACTGGTAACGCGCTTATTAGAGCAATCCGAAGTACCACCTGAAGAAGCAACAAGTTAAATAAATGATTGAATGTAGGGCACAAGCGTGCCCTACAACTTCAACCACAAAAGACAAAACAATAAAAAATAACGGATTTACCTCATGTCGATACATGCTTTAATCGCCTGCTTTAGTTTTTATTCTGCAGTGTATTTAATTTACCGCTTTTTTGCGGTTCAGCCCCAACCCTTATATTTAATTTTTGCGGTAATCCTATTTATTTGTTCTTGGTTAGTCGTTCCAAGTCATAACAGTCGAAAGCGCAGAAATTACGACCAAACGATGCAAATGGGCTGGGATTCAATGCTCTTTGATCCACTCATCTTTTGGTGGCGTCTGTTTATGTTTCCTATTCGCTTTATCTTTCGTTTTTGGCTGCATGATTAGCCATTAAGATGCTTTATGTAGCCACAACATCATCCATCTTAGTTACCAAACTACATCAAAGCACTTATGGTTGTGTTTATTTAAATTACAATGACTTACATTATAAAATTCCACAGCCTCAATCACATGATTTTTCAATCAACTAAGCTTTTGTTTTATTGATTTTATTTTTTCAAAAAATAATGATGAAATTCACATTTTAATTACATAGTTTTGCCCCTGTTGTTTTTTTTATATCCTCCATGAGCGCTTTGAAAGCCCTCATGAATAAAAACTCAAAGGATTGAAAAACCATGTTAACGCTACTTGGCCTTGGCATGATCATCTGCTTTATGTATTTGATTATGTCTCGCCGAATGAGTCCACTCGTCGCACTCACCCTAATTCCCCTATTGTTTGCACTTCTTGCATGGTTAATGGGTTTTTATTTCGACAGCCTTGCTCATATTCAAATTCATGAAATTGGCGAAATGATGCTTGAAGGCGTTAAAAAATTAGCGCCAACGGGGATTATGCTGTTATTCGCGATTCTGTATTTTGCCATTATGATTGATACAGGATTATTTGATCCCTCAGTTAAGTTTATTTTACGTTTGGTTAAAGGTGATCCACTTAAAGTCGTCTTAGGCACTATTACCCTTACTATTATTGTGTCGCTAGATGGTGATGGCTCAACAACTTATATGATTTGTGTGGCAGCCATGCTTCCCTTGTATCGTCGTCTCGATATGAGCCCACTAATTATGGCCTGCCTGATGATGCTCTCGAGTGGCATTATGAACTTAACACCGTGGGGTGGTCCTACCGCACGTGCAACCAGTGCTTTACATGTTGATCCTAGCGATGTCTTCATTCCGATGGTTTTACCCATGCTGTTTGCAATAGCTTGGGTGTATTTCTTAGGTTATATGTATGGCCGTATGGAACGTAAACGCTTAGGCGTTATAGAACTCGATATTAGCCATGGCGACAATATCCAAATTTCGACAAATCCCGAAGCAAATCGTGCACATCTACGTTGGTTTAATGGCTTGCTTACTGTTGCACTCATGGTTTGTTTAGTCATGAATGTACTACCTATGCCTATTTTATTTATGGTGGCATTATGTATTGCACTGGTAGTTAATTACCGCCAAATTGACATGCAAAAACAATTGGTCGCACACCATGCAGGAAGTGCGCTCAATGTCGTAGGGATTATTTTTGCTGCAGGCATTTTTACCGGTATTTTGGCTGGTACAGGTATGGTCGAAGCAATGTCTAAAGAATTGGTCGCCATTATTCCAACCAGCATGGGCCCCTACTTAGCACCTATTACAGCGGTCATTAGTATGCCTATGACCTTTTTTATGTCGAATGATGCATTTTATTATGGGGTACTACCAATTTTATCTGATGCTGCCATGCACTATGGTATTGAACCTGTCGAAATGGCACGTGCATCCATTGTCGGGCAACCCGTACACCTACTTTCGCCACTGGTTCCTTCAACTTATTTACTCTGTGGCTTAGCAGGGATTGAATTTGGTCAACATCAACGCTTTACGATTCTTTGGGCTATTATCACTTGTTTGGTTATGCTGGTATCTGGCTTAGTTTTTGGCATGTTCCCGTTTTATTCATCCATTAGCTAAACGCGATATATTCTGTACATTATTCAAAAATAACCACAAAAAAAAGCGCCAAAAGGCGCTTTTTTTTGTGGCTACATACATATCAGTGTTTACTGATTAACGCATCCAAAAGTGCTTGATAATGAATTGAAATATCATCTTCTAAAATAGCATAGGCATTATCAAACTGAACCATTGGCCAGCCTTCTTTCCAGAATGGGAAAATATTATGCAAATCATGCGTTACTGTTGCGTCTTCACGCAGAATAGCTTGAGCAACTTGTGACAACACCTGAGCTGTTTCAGCACCATCTACAGCCATATAATCAATACCACGCACTTTTAAAATACGGATACGGTCTTTTTTATAACGAATTTTTTTACTTTGTGCTTCATTAAGATTTAAAGCCAAAGTTACCGCTTCAACAAATTTATCTTCAAAAGACTGGTTGAGTGCGACCAATGCCTGCTTATGCGATTCTTGACGGCCTGCTTTACCCCCATTACGGATAATTTGCGCAGCCTCAGTATTTAAAACATCACTTTTCATCGATGTTAAAATATCTAAAATTTCGATATCGCTTAAAGATTCAGGAGATTGACCAGCCATACACTGCCTTTACAAAAATTCTTAAAGCAGTATTTTCTCATATTCAGCTTATAAAAAGGGAAATATCTTTCATTGTGTTTTGCTTTTTAGCCTAGATCATTCAATTGGCGAATAAAAAATTGCTCATCCGTGTAAAAATTGTTTTATATTGAAGCGTCTTTAAATCGTTTATTCTTTCCATGCTTAAAATTCCACAGGCTTTACAGTATCTAGAACAATTAAAATCACAGTATCCTGCAGCCTTTAAGCGTAATTTTCTATTTTATAGCCTCATTAAAACCAAAGGCTTAATTGATGAAATCAAAGAGCTTTTGCCATGGTTATTGGCAGCTATGATTTTTGTTTCGAGTAGCATGGTACTCGGAGATTTTTTGCAAAAGACATTACCCAATTGGAGTGAGTTTCGCGCTGAAGGCCTTGCTGTACTTGCGATCATGCTTTTTTTTATGCTGATATGCCCACTGATTATTAAGCAAATGAAGCACAGCTCAATTTCATTGTATAAGCAAGTGCGCCATACCCCCATTAAGCTCACTGTGCTGATTATTATACAAGCTATCAATATTGCTTATATCGAAAGTTCTTTTTTACAAGCTTTGCTGTTTTTCTTTGCGCTAAGCTTTGGCTTTGTTAAATTTTACAAAGAAAATTTATTTCGTTCAGATTGTGAAACTACTGGTTATTTTTGCTTACAAGAAATACGTCGCGTCAATTATTGGACCTATAAGCAGATATTAAAAACCAAACTCCGTTTGCGCTTTTGCAAAAGCCAATCTGCTCAGTACACTACCCTTACACAACAACTCAAACAAATGCAGGACTTACATTTAGAAACCCTACATTTTGAACATAAACTATGTAAAAGCATTAAACATATTGATATCGATGCTTATTTAGAAGAAATGAGCAAATAAAAAAACTGGGCAACATGCCCAGTTTTTAGTTTTAACATCTAAGTGCTCTTTACAACTGTCTAAGCACTCTTTGCAACCGTCACAACAGTTTTGAAGTTTGAGTCGAAAGATACAGCTTTCGCAGTTGTTGAGTCTATTTGGTAGTTTTTATTTTTTACCGTATCAACAAAAACCCAATTTGCATTTACAGCTGTTTGCTTAAACTCTACAAGTAAATAACCACGTTGACTCAAATTACAATATTGCAATTCATCAATCAATAAAGCAAAAGCTTGCTCAAAGCTGTGTAAATCTGTTGGGCTAATTTGCAAATATTTTTCCATCCCTGGAGATGACACAGAACTGGTTGCCAACTCTAGACCTGCTTTCTGGCCATTTTGTGCATACAAGGTCGAATACCAAGCATTGTGTGTATCGCCAGCCAATACCACCACTTGCTTTTTCAGCTTTTGTAACATGCCATACAATGCTTCACGCTCATATGCATAGCCATCCCAAGCATCTAAATTATAAGGCAATACCGTTTGAATCCGTGTCAATTGCTGTGTTGTCAATTTAGATGGATCTGTTAAATACTGGATTTTAATTGCAGATAATTCTGTAATCATCTGCTTGATTGCTGCGAGCTCTGTAGCACCAGCCGTACCACTTTGCACTTTTGCTAAAATAGTTAATACTTCTGCGGGTATCAGCATTTTAGCCATTAAAACCTGCTGGCCCAGTACATTCCATTTTGCTTGAGAATTAGCAAGCGACGTGTTTAACCATGCGAATTGTTCAGCACCCATTAAAGTACGAGAACTGTTATACAAATCAGATGTAAATTTTGCACTCTCTAAGCCACCTACTGCTGTCATATAGTTTGCATAATCAAGCTGTTCGCTACGCGCTAGTATGCGTGTATCTAGCATATTTAGTTGCACTAAATTGCCATAATTAAACTGACGGTAAATATGTAAATGATCTTCAGCGCTTTTAGCTCGAATTGGCATCCATTCAAAATAGGCTTGCAAAGCCGCTGCCTTTCGTTCGGCAAAACTGCCTTCATTGGCTTGATGGTTTTCTGCACCATCTAACCATGTATCGTTACTTAGCTCATGATCGTCCCAAATAACAACAAAAGGATGGCGCTGATGTAAAGCTTGTAAATCTGGATCTAAACGATACAAAGCATAGCGTTTACGGTAGTCGTTGAGGTTGAGAATTTCTTGACTATTGTCAGATGCAAACTCACGACCTAGGGCTTTAGCATCTTCTGTCGCATAGCCACCTTGGCCATATTCATAAATATAATCACCTAAATGCAAAACTGCATCGACATCAAGCGTGGCCATTTCTTTATACACATGAAAATAACCCGCTGGATAATTTGAGCACGAGCACACAGCAAAACGGACCTGCTCGAGCGCTGTAGACGGCTCAGCTAAAGTCTTGGTACGCCCCACAGCTGAAATGACAGCACCAAATTTAAAACGATAATAATAATTTTGATTGGCTTTTAATTTATCGGCATCTACTTTCACGGTAAAGTCATCTGCACTACTGGTTTGGGCCTTACCACGATTTTGTATATTTTTAAATTCGGAGTCTGTGGCAATTTCCCAATCTAGTTCCAAACGTAAATTTACATCAGCGACCGTTACCCGCGTCCAAAGGATGACTCTATCTTGGAGCGGATCCCCACTTGCAACCCCATGCAAAAATTGTAATGCAATTGTATTAGATGCGTCCGATGCATCATCACTGCCACAGGCGGTTAAACCAATAGGCAATGACACCGCACTCACTCCAGCCAATGCACGCTGAATCAATTCACGTCGATTTAAAATTGGTTTCATAAAGATTTCCTTTTTTTAAGCAAAATAAGAAATCCGTATTTCAATTTCATCTCAAACACATGAATATTTGATTAATTTTCATACTTAATGGCTATTTTTGGATTTTTTTTAGACATAAACTCATGTTTTGCTTGAAAATAAAGCAATTAATGTTATTTATGCTTGCCAAGTTACATTTGCTCCTCTATTATTGCGCTCATGCCCGAGTGGTGAAATCGGTAGACACAGGGGATTTAAAATCCCCCGACCTTCAAGTCGTGCCAGTTCGAGTCTGGCCTCGGGCACCATCCTTCTCCTATAGAAACGATGGTACAAATAAAGAACCCAGCTTTAAGCTGGTTTTTTTATGTCTAAAATTTAATAAAAATATCTCATCAAAAAATAAAGCTCGAAATTCGCACCCAGCTCTAAGCTTAAGTCAGATAAATTACAGTTAATAAAAATCATGCTGGGACATAAAATTTTTAGCTAGATTTACGTGTATATACTGAAATAAAAATGTTCGCTACAACTTATCAGTACTTAAAATTGCAGAAAGATTTCTGAACGTCTCACCTCAACCAACCACTGATTAATTTACTAAGCGACTCCTAAGACTCAATCACTAAAAAATCCAATAGCCAGATACAACAAGAGAGTGGCTTACCACTCTCTATTTGCAACCAACTCTTCCATTTCAATATCCATATACCCTTCCTCTTGTACGGCCATCATCATTGCTTCAGCAATATAATCAGCAGCCGTATCATCAAGTGAAGAGTCCAAATCTTCAAACTGAGGTTTCATCTTATTCACCAGTGAAATTGTTTCATTGGCAAATTGATAAATATCAGTTTCAGAAAGATTCGCTTTAGCGACTTTTTTAGCAAACAGGACAATCAATTGTTTAACTTCAGCAACCAAGATATCTGGGTAATAATCATCGTCAAACATCGGGAGAAGAAGATCTGCAAACATACAGGTTCTCAATACAAACACATTAAGCGAGCTTATATACCATATTGATTAAATTTCGCCAAATGAAACCGCTTAAAATTTCATACCACAAGATTTACCTCCTGTGTCATGTTATGTTTAGTCTTCGGCCGAACGCATAGCATTCCACACTAAAATTGCATCTTTAGTGGCTTTTACATCGTGCGCGCGCACCATACAAGCACCCTGCTGAATACTCATCAAATGTGCTGCTACAGATCCAACTGCACGGTCTTTTGCATCCACAGCCCCCACAGCTTCACCAATAAAACGTTTACGCGACAACGCTGACAAAATTGGATAACCCAGTACATTCAGCTGATATAACTCTTTTAATAATTTTAAATTCTGCTGGGCATTTTTAGCAAAACCAAAGCCTGGATCAATCATGATATTTTCAGCTTTTACACCTGCATCTAGAGCATCTTGTACTCGCTGTAAGATTTCCGCCATGACATCCGTAGTCACATCATTATATTGATCCAAATGATTCATCGTGGTTGGTTCACCACGCATGTGCATAATAATCACGGGTATGTCTAAGCGAGCTGCAGTTTCTAATGCTTGTGGACGAGTTAAGGCACGTACATCATTCCAAATATGTGCTCCAGCATTTACAGCTGCAGATATCACTTCTGGTGAAGAGGTATCAATTGAGATCACCACACCTAATTTTGCTAATTCTTCTACTACTGGTACCACGCGTCGGATTTCTTCTTCGATAGCAACTACAGATGCACCTGGTCGGGTTGATTCGCCCCCTACATCAATGACTGTTGCCCCTTCGGCAATCATTTGCTTTGCACGTGCTACCGCTTCATCTTTACCATTGTGTTGCCCGCCATCACTAAATGAATCTGGTGTCACATTTAAAATCCCCATCACATGTGGGGTCGACAGATCTAATGTCAATTTGCCACACTTTAAGATTTTATTTGGTAAAGGCATTAAGCGCATACAACATCTCCTACATGAATCTAACTATGTTATCAATTTTGTGTATGTGAAGGCGCAATTGTGCTAACCCAAAAACAAAAAAGAGCCTCATTGAGACTCTTTTTTAAACTTACGCAGTTAATGCATTAATTTGCAGGTAACGGCGGTGGCGTAGCTGGACCATCTGTAGGCGTAACATCAATCACAGGATTTTCTGCTACATATACTTTAGGTGGTTGAGGCTCACGACCTTCCATAATGTCACGAATTTGTTCGCGATCAATGGTTTCCCACTCAAGCAATGCTTTCACCATTGCATGTGCAATATCCATGTTGTTTTCAAGAATATCGCGAGCTACACGGTACTGCTCATCAATAATACGACGAACTTCAGCATCTACTTGTTGTTGCGTTGCTTCAGAAATCGTACGGCTACCAATGCTTCCCATAAACGACTGTTGAGAATCATCTTCGTAAACCATAACGCCTAATTTATCAGACATACCGTACTTCGTTACCATTGCACGTGCCATTTTAGTTGCACGTTCAAAGTCATTTGAAGCACCAGTCGACATTTGATTAATGAACACTTCTTCCGCAATACGACCACCAAACAAAATAGAAAGTTCATTCAACATTTTGTCTTTGTAATGGCTCGTTTGGTCATGCTCTGGCAACTGCCAAGTCACACCCAATGCCCAACCACGTGGCATGATCGTTACTTTATGTACAGGGTCAGTGCCAGGTAAAATTTCCGCAACAATTGCATGGCCTGCTTCATGATAAGCCGTTGCACGACGCTCTTCTTCACGAAGTACCATCGATTTACGCTCAGGGCCCATATAAAGCTTGTCTTTTGCATCTTCAAAATCATGCATATCGACAGTGTTTTTATTACGACGAGCAGCAAATAATGCAGCTTCGTTTACAAGGTTCGCCAATTGCGCACCAGAGAATCCTGGTGTACCACGAGCTAATACTTTAACGTCAACGCCAGTTGTTGATGGCAATTTCTTCAAGTGAACATTTAAAATTTGTTCACGGCCTTTAATGTCTGGTAAGCCCACCATCACTTGACGGTCAAAACGACCTGGACGAAGTAAAGCTTTATCGAGAACGTCTGCACGGTTAGTGGCAGCAATCACGATAATACCTTCATTACCTTCAAAGCCGTCCATTTCTACCAACATTTGGTTCAGTGTTTGTTCACGCTCATCGTGACCACCACCTGTACCCGAACCACGATGACGACCTACTGCATCAATCTCATCGATGAAGATGATACATGGTGCATGGCGTTTTGCTTGTTCGAACATGTCACGTACACGAGACGCACCCACACCCACGAACATTTCAACAAAGTCAGAACCAGAAATACTAAAGAATGGAACTTTGGCTTCACCCGCAATGGCTTTCGCAAGTAAAGTTTTACCTGTACCCGGAGGACCAACCATCAACACGCCTTTAGGAATTGTTGCACCTAAGCGTTTAAATTTTGCAGGATCTTTTAAGAAATCAACAATTTCAACAACTTCTTGCTTCGCTTCATCACAGCCAGCAACATCGGTAAATGTTACTTTAATTTGATCTTCTGTCAGCATTTTGGCCTTAGACTTACCAAAGCTCATCGGACCATTTTTGCCACCAGCACCGCCACCCATATTCCGCATAAAGAACATGAATAACAAAATGATTAACAATACTGGGAAGCTTGCAATTAAAAGTTGCATCAATAAACCTTGACGCTGAGGTGCAGTACCTTCAACAACAACGTTATTTTTAATCAAATTCGGCATCAGTTCAGGATCTTGAACCGCTGGGCGAATGCTTTCAAACTCAGAACCGTTTGATTTTTCACCACGGATTCTTTCACCATCAATAGTGACGCGTTTAATTTGACCAGCATTCACCGCTGCAACAAACTCTGAATAATTCAGCGCTGTCGGCTGATTGCGGTCACTGACGTTGCTGAAGATAAGCACCAGCACACCCAGTATGACAAGCCACAACACGGCATTCTTAAAAAGATCGCTCAAAGCTTTATTCCCATTTCAATCTAATTTGATCATGCCCAATACTGGGTGACCCTAATTTAACGCTGCAGATCAGCAAGCAATAATGTAAACCGTACAAAATGCACAATTTTTAACGCATTGGCAAGTAAACTTTATTTCAAAGCTTTCTTACGCCCCTGCCCGACTAAAAATACTTCTTTAGATCGAGCACGCGATGCAGCAGGTTTAGCAGTTTTTAATACATCAAAACTGTCTACGATCTGCTTACGAAACTCATCAAAACCTGTGCCTTGGAAAACCTTAACAACAAATTGACCATTTGGACCAAGTACTTTGTTCGCAAAATCAAGCGCAAGCTCACAAAGATAAATTTGACGTGGCTGATCTACGGCCTTATTACCTGATGTATTGGGGGCCATATCAGAAATTACAACGTCAACTTTGCGTCCATTTAAAATATTTAACAATTTATCGAACACTTCTTGCTCACGGAAGTCACCTTGCAAGAAAGTAACATCGGGCAATGCATCCATTTCCAAAATATCAGAAGCAATAACTAAGCCTTTTTCACCAACCAATTTACCCGCAATTTGCGACCAACTGCCTGGTGCAGCACCCAAGTCTACAACGACCATGCCCGGCTTAATAAGCTTATATTTTTCTTGCATTTCTAGAAGCTTGTAAGCTGCACGAGCACGATAGCCTTCCTTTTGTGCTTTTTTCACAAAAGGATCATCTAAATGCTCTCGCATCCAATCACGACTACTTTTAGATAACTTTTGGTTGGTAATGCGCGTCGCCATAACTCTCTAAATAAAAATAACTTCTAATATTTTATTGTACGTGAAAAACACACTTTTTGCAGTATGCATGTGTATATAAATCATTATCCAACACATGTTTTTCCAATAAATTACATCGATAAATTGCATAGAATTTACAGCGTTTCAATCTCACTTTTGTTATACTAAGCCGTTTTAAAATTTAGGTTATACTTATGGCGGCTTTATCTATTCAAGAACGTAAACGCTTACGTCAAATTGGTCATGCATTAAATCCTGTTGTAATGCTTGGCGACAAAGGCTTATCTGAAGGCGTAACTGAAGAATTAAACCGCGCGCTTAACGACCACGAACTGATTAAAGTTAAAATTGTAGCTGAAGACCGCGAAGCACGTGCTGCGCTTATTGCTGAAGTGGCGGCAGTGTCTGGTGCTGAAGTTGTACAAACAATTGGTAAAATTGCATTGCTTTACAAAAAAGCACCAAAGCAAAATCCAAAACTTTCAAATCTTGTTCGTCACGCACATTTGTCAAACTAATCTCCCTGTATGGCTAGTTTCGAACTCAGTGCCTTTGATCGCCGGTTTCAAGCGATTTCTGTAGTTGGTGCAATTGAACAACAAAGTCCGTTTACCTTAAACACAGGTTTTTGGATACGTGACCCCAATCAACTGATCCAATGGCCAGAAGCTGCTGTATCTAATCCGCGCCGTGACTTTCTATGGGAACAGACCTGCTTCGAGATTTTTATTGGTGTACACGGTGAAGACTATTACCGTGAAATCAATCTTTCTCCCTCCGAAGCATGGCAAGCCTATCAGTTTGAAGAATACCGCTATCCGGAAAATATGCCGCCGCAAGCAGCGTATGATATTGAGCTGAACCAATTAAAGCGCACGCATTACGGATTAAATGTCAGTCTTGATCTGACCGAATTTATGCTGGTTCATAAATTAAAGTGGAGCGATCTTTATATTGGTCTAAGCGCAGTACTCCAAACCTCACAAGGTGAACAGTATTACGCAATGCAACATAGTAGCCCACAAGCAGATTTTCATAACAAGCGCGACTGGCTACATCAATTTTGATGTCCATCAAAAGCACAAAAAAATGAGGCGATTAGCCTCATTTTTTTCGCCTAGAACTTAGCTTTAATAACAAATACTTCACTCATGTTAATCGTCATTCAACGACAACTTATTTCTTTATTTGTTTTACCTTAAATTTTGCACGCATAGCCAAACTCAGAACTAACACAACAACTAGGCTAAATTCAAAACTCCAAATTAAGACAAAAAAAATGGGCAGTCCCTGCCCTACCCATTTTTTATACTAAACACCCACTTGAGTTTACTTATGTATATTCATTACTCAGTAAATTTCCCTTTCAAGTGAACTTCAGCTGAAATATTTAGTTTTTTAACGTTGAATTTTGAGCATCTGCTTTAACTGGATTCACTTTTTTCCATGCTTCTAACGTATGCTCTTTTGAGCGCTTAAACGTTTCCGTAATTTGCTCTTTGTGCTTACCTGAAATTTCAGAGACATCTGCTTTCAATTCTTTACCTAATTTAGATAAATCATCTAATACAGCATTAAATTCAGTTTTGACAAATGTTTTCAACTCAGTGAAATCTTTTTGCGATGTACCAAAATGACTTTTTAACAATTCAATTTTTTGCAAAATGTCTTGTTTCAATTGCTGTAGTTGACCTTGCACATTTGCATTCAGCACTTTCGCTTCTTCCTGAAGTTTTTCTTTACTATCTACAACTGCCTCTACAGCTTGTTCAGTTGCTTCTTTCGCCACTTTTTCAAGCTTATCAGCACCCTCTGTTGCAATAGCCTTCAGGGTCGTTTTCTCTGTACTTGCTTTTTCTTGAGTTGCCATGATTGTTATACCTATAGTTATTCATGAAACTACATATTAGCGATTGTTGATAAATTTTAATTTATGATTTGTCAGACAATAATTAATTGCTTACATTTTTTGACAAACAGCAAAAACAAACTTTTTAAAGAAATGCAAGCGCTTTATCTCATATATTCACGACTTTTAGAATGGACTTTCAAGGGGTTCCTGCGTATAATGCCGTGTTAAGTTCAAGCGAGCAGACATAGGGAGGGTAGGTTTTAAAGTAACCTTCCTTTTTTTTCGTCTTCTCGCTTTTTTACAGCCTAAATTTCAGGAGCTTTGGTTTGAGCACCCCAGCAATTTTAGCCCTTGCCGACGGAACTATCTTTAAAGGTACTTCTATTGGTGCATCGGGTAGTACGACTGGTGAAGTCGTTTTCAACACTGCCATGACTGGCTATCAAGAAATTTTGACTGACCCAAGTTATGCACAACAACTTGTAACCCTAACTTACCCACATATCGGTAATACAGGTTGTAATGATGAAGACGCTGAGTCAGGTCGAATTCATAAAGTATGGGCCAACGGATTGATCATTCGTGACCTACCTTTATTGCATAGCAACTTCCGATCTACGCAGTCATTAGGTGAATACTTAAAAGAACATAATGTTGTTGCCATTGCGGATATCGATACCCGACGATTAACACGTATCTTACGTGACAAAGGCGCGCAAAACGGCTGTATTCTTGCTGGTGAAAATATCACTGAAGAACAAGCATTAGAAAAAGCACGCGCTTTTGGTGGTTTAAATGGTTTAGACCTCGCAAAAGAATGTTGCGACCCTGAAGGCTTTGAATGGTCTGAAGGCTCTTGGACACTTGGCAAAGGCTTTTCTCAGCCTGAACTTAAATTCCATGTTGTTGCATACGATTACGGTGTCAAAACCAACATCTTGCGTATGCTCGCAGACCGCGGTTGTAAATTGACTGTCGTGCCTGCGCAAACTCCTGCTGCTGACGTACTTGCGTTGAATCCAGATGGCGTGTTCTTATCGAACGGCCCCGGCGATCCAGCTGCATGTGACTACGCAATTGAAGCTGTAAAAACAATTGTAGAAGACGCTCGCAACGTACCTGTATTTGGTATTTGCTTGGGTCACCAAATTCTTGCACTTGCAAGCGGTGCTAAGACTGTGAAAATGCCTCACGGTCACCACGGTGCCAACCATCCTGTACAGAACATTGAAACTGGCACAGTGATGATTACTTCGCAAAACCACGGCTTTGCAGTGGATGCAGAAACACTTCCTGCAAACCTTAAAGCTACGCACAAATCACTGTTCGACCAAACTCTTCAAGGGATTCATCGTACAGACAAACCTGCGTTCAGTTTCCAAGGTCACCCTGAAGCAAGCCCTGGTCCACATGACTGCGCACCATTGTTCGATCATTTCATCGAACTTATCGAAGCATCTAAGAAGTAATTAAGGAAGCATCATGGCTAAACGTACTGACATTAAAAGCATCTTAATTATTGGTGCTGGTCCGATTGTCATCGGTCAGGCATGTGAGTTTGACTACTCAGGTGCTCAAGCGTGTAAAGCGCTTCGTGAAGAAGGTTACCGAGTTATTCTTGTAAACTCGAACCCTGCTACGATTATGACTGACCCTGCTATGGCAGACGCCACTTACATCGAGCCAATCACTTGGCAAACTGTAGCTGCAATCATTGAGAAAGAACGCCCAGATGCTGTTCTTCCTACAATGGGTGGTCAAACTGCATTGAACTGTGCGCTTGCACTTGATGAGCACGGTATTTTAGAAAAATACAATGTTGAATTGATTGGCGCGACCAAAGAAGCAATCGAAAAAGCGGAAGACCGTAAACTTTTCGATATCGCAATGCGCAAAATCGGTTTGGAATGCCCACGTGCTGACGTTGCAGAAAGCATGGAACACGCTTTGGAAATCCAAGCACGTTTCGGCTTCCCTGTAATTATCCGTCCATCATTCACGATGGGTGGTTCAGGTGGTGGTATCGCTTACAACCGTGAAGAGTTCATTGAAATCTGTGAACGCGGTTTCGATCTTTCTCCGACTAAACAATTATTGATCGATGAATCGTTAATTGGTTGGAAAGAATACGAAATGGAAGTTGTTCGTGACAAAAACGACAACTGTATCATTGTATGTACCATTGAAAACTTTGACCCAATGGGCGTGCACACAGGTGACTCAATCACTGTTGCTCCTGCACAAACATTAACAGACAAAGAATTCCAATTACTCCGTAATGCATCTTTAGCTGTACTTCGTGAAATTGGTGTTGAAACTGGCGGTTCTAACGTGCAGTTTGGTATCAACCCGAAAGACGGCCGTATGGTTGTGATCGAGATGAACCCACGTGTTTCTCGTTCATCTGCCCTTGCATCTAAAGCAACTGGCTTCCCAATTGCAAAAATCGCTGCGAAATTGGCTGTTGGCTATACCCTTGATGAATTGAAAAATGACATCACTGGCGGTACAACTCCTGCTTCGTTCGAACCTGCGATCGACTACGTTGTAACAAAGATTCCACGTTTCAACTTCGAAAAATTCTCACAAGCTGACGCAACGCTTACAACTCAGATGAAATCTGTAGGTGAAGTGATGGCGATTGGTCGTAACTTCCAAGAGTCTGTACAAAAAGCCCTTCGTGGTCTTGAAGTTGGCGCTTGTGGTTTTGACGAAAAAATCGAAGTGGGTTCTGAGGGCGCGCGTGAGAAAATCTTACAAGAGCTTAAAGTTCCAGGTCCTGAGCGTATTTGGTATGTAGGCGATGCATTCCGTCATGGTTTCACACTAGACGAAGTATTTGCTGCAACCAATATCGACCGTTGGTTCTTAATCCAAATCGAAGACATCATCAAATCTGAAAACCAAATCAAAACTTTAGGTTTTGGTGATTTGAACGCGGACAACATCCGTTCATTCAAACGTAAAGGTTTATCAGATCTTCGCATTGCGAACTTGATGGGCATTTCACAAAAACAATTCCGTAAACACCGTTGGAACTTGGGCGTA
>NZ_CP035935.1 GCF_003024525.3 Acinetobacter cumulans
TATACATAGACATAGCGCCTAACACCACATCATTATCAATGACATTTTTCATTTCATAGCCGAAAATTCGAGCGCCATCAATTGAGAAATTGTCACTTTCATTGTCAAAAATATTGGCATAAACCCCATCATTAACCCATTTTGACATGCGTTCAGCCATGTTGTTATCTTCAGCCATACCAAACAAGCCAATAAAGTTTCTAAGCCGTCTAAGGTGCTTTTCATAGCTATAAACAGCATCTACAACGTCTTTGATCTTGTTTTCTTCAGCAGTGCTTAAAGGCTTTGGATTACCATTATCGTTGTAGTCTTGAGCCATAAAAGAAAATAGATTTCTTAGAAACAAACGGTTTTGTTCCGTGTCATCTAACTGCAATGGATTCCAACCAGTTTTAACCATTTCACTTAAAACAGTATGTCGCCCGCCCATGCTTTTAATCCAAACTGAAGCTGAATATTCAAAATCAAAATGAAAAATATAAGGCTTAAACTTATCTGAAGCAGTCAAAAGCGTATTAATTACAGTAGTCTTACCGCCACCAGTACCAGTCGTGATACGAGTATGACCTACATCATGTTCATGGAAATTGAAGTAGTAAGGCGTATTACTTGTCGTTTTAAGCTGAATGACATTCTCACCCCAATGGTTGCCATCTTTTTTGCCAGTAGAACTATTGTGCATACTGGCAAAGCCCGCAAAGTTAGTCGTGTTAATAGTTGCGGGTCTTTGGAGTAAGTGATAGTTGCCAATCAACATAGAGTAAAAAGTAGGTTCAGAAATTAAATCTTCTTTTTTAGGTATCATGTGATTGCGCTGAAATGCCCCGCTAGTTTTCTGCATTGCTTCTTTAAATTCAGATGGGGTCTTAGAGGTAACTAAAACATTTAATGAATAAATGCCGTTTAAGATACGCCCTGAAGCTAAGTCATCAATGGCAACATTAATCGCTTCAATTTGAGATTCTGACTTGTCTTGAGCATTTTTTAATTGGTTCTGACGAGTTGTACTCATGCTGATAGATTTACGTCTGTCCATCATCATGAAAGTTTGAGAAATAATTAAAGGATGATCAACTTTTAGAAATTCATCTAACATGGTGTGATCGCTACCCTCTGGATAGCTAGGAGTAGGCAAACTATAGATTGCCCCTGCCGTTAATTCACCGCTTGGGTGATAGAATTTAATAGTTCCATCAGGCGCAAAAACTCTACGTGTATAGCCTAAGTAGTTTCTGATTTCAGTTGGATGAAGTGGAATTTCTGCTTTTTCTAAGTTTAATAAATAACCGAGAAAATTCACTGTTTCAGAATACAAAACGCTATCTTTTGAATAAGTGCCTAGCTGTCTTGGGTTCGCATCTTGCAGATACTCTTTAAACATACTTACTGCATTATTTAATTCGGCAATCATTTGTTCTTCATTATCACTTCTGAAAAACAGATTTTTAAGACGAGTTAAAGGCGGGTCACTTGGGTTAGATTTTCGGACAAGCAACGACACATAAATATCATTTTGAAACATGCGTTCATTAGATAGTTTTTCATAATATTTTTGGTTAAAACTATCTGAAAATTCATTGCCATTTGCAGGCGGTATTTCGGTTTTAACTTCGTGACGATCATAATAAACGCTAACAACAAAACGAGAGCCAAGTTGTTTAAACATATCTGCACGATATTTTTTTAAAGTCTTTAATTGAGCATAGCTTTTAGTTTCATACGGAAAGCCAGTAATTTTTAAAACCGTAAAAATATCACCATTAACTAGCTTAATATCATGTTCATTGATTGGGCTTAGATAAGGTAAATTATTGATTTCCATTTGTTCAGCACCCGCTAATTTCTTTTGACTATATTCAATATTTTTATCGTCAGCTTTTGCGTGAGAATCAAAACTATAGCCACCAAAAACTTTAGTTCGCTGAAGTCTACGTTTGATCGAAAACCATAAATATTGAATCCCTCTATCTTCTTGGTAGGTCACTACAACCAACAATAAATAGATTATTCCCGATATTATTAATCCTAATTTTAGGTTGCCAATTAGTGCTAAAAAGCACGTAGCAAAACCACAAATTAGGAAAAAGTAAGTGAAAATATCTACAGGTATATTTGCCACCCTTGCAGTTCGGGCAAGACCCGCAAACAGCAAGTCTTTTTCTTCGTTTTTTTCAGTGGTTTTGCTCATGGCTCACCTATTTAGTTAAAGAAGAAATTACCAAGATCAGGGGCAACGAAAACAAGGATACCTGCAACGATTAAGCCGATACCCCAACGCTTAACTTTCTCACTACCACCGCCAAGCATTGTGATTGCCAAACAAATAACACCAGTCACGAAAGCGACTGCTGCGATAATGACTAATTCATCATTAAATTGGTTAAGCTTTTGAGCAAATTTTTGACCAAACGCAGCATTTGCCAATTGAGCATAAAAAACAGCAAATAAGACAATTGCGTATTGCTTAGGATTGAGTTTATTTAAAAGATTCATGATCTATTCCTTAAAATACTTGGACGTATTGCCCTTTGTTAAGAGTTTGAACAAACGATGCTTGTTGCACGTTTGGTTGATTGCTTGGTTGATTATTTACACGCAGGCGCACAGGTTCAGATTGTGCTGAATAGCTATTGTTTTCTGTACTTTGATTTTGACTTGCGGAGTATTGCGGGTACTGATTTTGTTGCCATGAAGCGAGAACTAGAATGTCACTTTTTCGACTGGCTTCAGTAGGGTTATTATTTGCAGTGTAAGTTTTAAATGAACCACCCCCATTTAGTGTTTGGTATTTACTGGATACAAGGCGTACATAGTTTTGTGTTTCACGGTAAGGGGGAATACCTCCAAACTTTTCAACTGCCCCATGCCCTGCATTGTATCCAGCAATCATTTTTGTAAGATCACCATTAAATCTTTTATTCAGGAAAGCGAGATAACGAGTACCCGCAATAATAGACTGTTCAGGTTCATATAATCGGCTAGGGTCTACACCCATTAAACGAGCTGTAGAGGGAATGACTTGCATCAAACCCCTAGCATCTTTATGTGATCGAGCATTTGGCTTAAAGGCGCTTTCTCTTGCCATAATTGCCGTTACTAAATTAGGGTCTAAACCATTGGCTACAGAATGTTTGTGAATAAGATCATCATAAGGTGACGCATATACAAACAGTGGCGTACTGCAAGCTAAACCGATTATAAGTTTTTTAAACATTGTCATTATTCCTTATAGAGTTATAACAGTATAACTCTACTAGCTTAATCAATAAATGGTCTATTTGAAAATTTATGTTTCTCTTTAAAGAACTGGTCTAAAGCGATAAGATAAATTAAGTTTTTGGTAAGTCTGCGGTTCTTAAATTCTTCAGGAACTTTTAATTCACCACGCTTATATCTCAAAAAGTGTTCGTCCATTTCTGCGAAAAATTCATCACTTACATAAAGTTGTTCACGTTTCATAACTTGTCCCTAAAATTTCTATACAGCCAAAAAAGAATCCGAAACTTTAGCATAGGTGCGGTATTTCATCGTTACTAAAGTTGGCGGGTAATGTCCTGAAAACTTCATATAAAAGTGCAGAGGTTTAAGACTGCTTATTTCTTCAGCTTTAACTACATTTTCTTTTTCTTTTACAAGTTCAGGTCTTGAATCTTTATTTGCAGATTTCATTTTCCTTAATACTTCAATTGCACCGAAAGCTTTTTCATATTCTTGGGGTGTATAAGTGTCTTGAGAGTTGACAGCACAGACACCAAAAGAAGAAAAACAACCACGTAGCGTAATAGAGAATTTTTCTCCATAGATCGTGATTAATTGAGCCAGACTTTGAATGCCTGCTAAAGCAATAAGTCTATGTTTACGTCCTTTAGTTAATACTGCTTCGAGATACGATAAACGGTTCAAAGAGCCGAGTTCATCTAGGCAGAATATAAAATCAGAATAGTTATCAAAGTCAGATAATAAAGAACTACAAATAACGTCAGTCGCACAGCTAACTAATGGTTGCAATGCAGTTAATTGATCTTCACGCCAAGTAATAAAAATATTGCCAGTACCATGCTTTAAATAATCCCTAAACGAAAAATCACCAATTTTAGAATGAGTGTGAGGGCTTAAATATGTAGTAACAATACTGCGTAAAGTACCGACTAATTCAGAGTTGCCAAGTAAGCTGTAAGCTTGAGTACCTACTAAAAACTCTTTGAGTTTATCGTCACTTGAAATTAATAAAATTTCTAAAAATTGTTGTGTCTGCTGTTCTCTAGTAAGTTCATCCATTTCTAAAACTTTGGTCATGGCAGACTTAACAATAGTACGAGCCATCGTATTAAAATTTTCGTGATTTGCGTCTGAAGATTTAGGAATGATTGTCATTGAATATGTTTCAATGTCATAAGAATTTTGTACTTCATTAATCACTGACCAATGGACTGATCGAGCATCGAAAGGGTTGAAAATAACATCACCTTTCTTAGCAAATAAACTTGCGTAAGTTCCGTTAGGGTCAACCACAATTAAGCGGGTTTTACTGCGAGAATCAGCAACACAAGAATCTAAAAAATCACTGATTGAAACTGACTTACCTTGACCAGTACCACCAGTTAAAAGGAAGTGTTTATATTTTAAATCTTTAGGAACAGGCATACCGCAAAAACGGATTTGGTAATCTTTTTCTTTGGTCATTCTTCTTAATTTGAATGGGCTTACTAATTGCAAGCCCCGAAGAACACGAACGTATCTTTCGCCCCCAAAAGGTGTTTTATTGTTTTGAAAATAAAACCAAGCCAAAGCACTACTAATAACCAAAGCCAACAGCAATATTAAAACGTATAAAGGCGTTTTAAACGTCAATGGAATTGCATAAAGAATAGCTTGGACTTTATGATCTTTTGGGATAATAAAAAACTTCGGTAAAAAAATAGCCCATGTTGTAATCACAGTGATTACAACAGCTAAAACAGCGTGACCGAAGATTTTTTGCGATTGATCATTCATTTTACTGTCCCCAAGAATTTTTGAACGGCTTGATGGGAAGCGACCTTATAAGAATCCATGCTTGACTGCATCATGAGCATGTTAGCTTTAAGCTTCGCTTGATTGGCTACCAACATACTGTTTTCAATAGCAAGGGCATTCGCCAAGTCTTTTGATTGCTTTAACGTATTGGTACTTACTTGAGCCAACGACTTTAGGTTTTGCATATTACAATTTACTTGTGTCCAAGCTACTTCAGCGTCTACATAAGCTGTGTTTACACGGCTTGCAGTTATGTTTTGAATCTGTGCCAATTCCTTGCTTGCATATACACCAGTATTGGTCGCAATTTGACGTTGCAATTCGTTGTAGGCGTTTTGCTCTTTAGGTGTATTGAAAATATTAGTCGGTTGAGCATCAAAGCCATTAGGCAATTCAAAGCCTGCAATTTGCATCACATTGGTAAGAAGTCCTAGCCCTGCAAGCCCTTTAGTCACACTGTCATATTGCCCTTTCAAGACTTGAATCTGCTTCATTAATTCTTGAACTTGTAGAACTGCATCGGCATTTTTTGTCGGGTCAAAAACTGTTTTACCTACGCCACCAGTTACAGGGGGAACAGGCGGTAGGTTGATAGGTGAATCAATATCAACTTGTTCTGCTTCAGGTAGCTTTACAGGCTTACATGCGCTTTGTGTTTCTAGCTTGGCTTGTATCTTCTTCTGATTACTGTTTTCTATGCCAGTCGTTGCAGGCTTGCCACCTGAAGTAGTCCCGCCTTTAATTACGTTGCCACCAAAATATGAACCAGTACCGCCATAATTTCTATAAAACTGGGCGATCTTAGGCACATAGTCTTGCGTTTCTTTAGGCATAACTTTTTTATTACCTTTCAGATACGAACGTAAATTACCCATACCCCAGTTATAGGCATAGAGTGCATGGGGCATGTTGCCGAATTGCTGATTTAATTGCTTCAGGTAACGAGTACCCGCATTAACATTTTGTGTGGGGTCATTGGGATTGGTAACGCCCAAAGAACGAGCCGTTGCGGGCATAAGTTGCATTAAACCTTGAGCGCCTACGCCTGACTTAGCAGTATTGTTATGCGAAGATTCTTTTTGAATTACTGCATGAATTAAAAGCGGGTCATATCCATATTTAGCTGAAGCTGAAGTCACAATATCGTTGTAAGGTAAATTTGAAGCAATAGTTGCCCCGCTTAAACCTACCAGTACCAGTAGCGATAGTTTTTTTAATTTCATTTTCATTATTCCTCTACCGCAACGAGGACAGTTTAACCAGGAACTACGTTACCTGTTTAAACTTGGCCCGTTGCTATTTCATCACTTAGCCACAGCCAAACGGTTAGCTAGATCAACTAAGGTTTTATAGTGTGAGCCTTGTTCACCCATTGATAACTCATAGCACCCGCCATTTGCTTGAACTCGCATGAAGTCGTGAGCTTGGCTTGTATTGTCAGAAATGGTCGGAGATACAAACAATGCTTTTGCGTTAGGGATGCTTACTGGCAATTCACCAAATAACCCCACTTCTTGCGGTACACAAGCAGGGTCAATGCTGTAATAAACTTTAAGATCGGCACATGCTTCGTTTTGGCAACTGGCATCACTTGAAAATTTATAAGTGACATAGTTCCCTTGATTGGGAGCTTCAGGCACATAAGTTAATTTATTGCTTTGAGCAAATGACTGAAGAACTTGGGTAAATGTCTGCGGTAACTGTGCTTCAGCAGACAAACTAATTAAGGCGCAAAGAGCAATAGTTGTTTTTTTCATGGCTTAGTCCTTTTTAAATTTGTATGCTTGGCTTGGGTTATCAACATCGGTCAGAGTAATAACACCGCCCTTTTGTTCCATTAAGAAAGCGTCTTGATTGTTATATTGAACAACCATTTTTTTATCTTTCTCTACAGCCGATAATGCAACATCACCCCATGAGTTTTTTAAGGTAACTTGAGTACCTTTATTGGCAACGATAAGCCCGCTACTCATGCCTTGTTCTTTCTCAAATGCTGTTTGATCAATACGATTGTATTGTCCGTCCAAGCCCTTAGATGAGCAGGCAACACTAGCTAAACTAAGCAACGCTAGAAAAATGTGTTTTTTCATTTTTGAAATCCTCATAAGCTTTAAAATAAATAGCTGAACAGCCATAACCGCCTGTTTCTGTTCTTCCAAGTTGAACAATAATGTCTACACTTTGTTTAACAAAAGATTTAACTTGGTCACTGGTTAATGTAGTGCCTGCCATAAGAACCATAAGCGTTAAACGCTCAATAGCATTAAGTGGGTCATTGGCATGTAATGTCGCAATTGAACCGCCATGCCCTGAAGAAATTAGGTTTAAATAAGTGAATGCTTCAGCACCTCGAATCTCACCCAGTAAAATGCGTTTTGGATACAAACGCAGGCAAGCTTCCATTAATGACTGTGCATCGACTTTAGCTTTACCCTGTCCACCTCTTGAATAATAAAGTTGCAACGTATTTTCATGCGGAGGGCGTAACTCCTTAGCATCTTCAATAGTGATTAGTCGTTCGCCCAGTGGTATGCAGTCATGAATAATGGAGTTAAAAAAAGTTGTTTTTCCTGAACCTGTACCCGCAGAAATAATGATATTTTTTTCATAACCCACCGCTTTACGAATGAACTCATGAAAGTTTCGGGCTTCGTATAAATCGAATAGCTCTTGATCTTTTGCAGTGATTTTTGCAAATGGTTCAACAGAATTTAAAACTTCCTCATAAGCTGAAAATGGCAGACTTAAAATACTTGGTTTACGAATAGATAAGCCGATCGACCCGCCAGTTACGGCAGGGTCACGGACAAATTGAATACGGAAAAATAAACCCTCATGTTGCGGTGATGCAATTTGAGCAGAAAGCAAAGGCTGTGCTTCTGAAATTGTTTGATTGGTTTCAGTTGCAATGCCTTCGGCTAATCGCTTCAAAAGCGCATAGGTAAGGTTAGGATTCTCTTTTTTAATCATGTCCCTTGTACCTTTCATAGCAATGAAATATTCCAAAGGCTTATTAACTGAAATTTCAGTAATTTGATCATTATCAAGATCATCACCAAAAGCTTTTTTCAAATCTTCAAGTACAAGGATTGACATAATTAAGCGCCTTTCTTATTGGTTTAAAATAGTTGAAAAGTCCAAGTCTTTAGCAACTAGAACTTTAATGCGTGTGCCGTGAGCGACTGTAATAGTCGGAGGAATTGACAAGTTACGTTGTAGAACACGGTCAGCTTGATTGCCGAATGAGTTTGCAACTTCAGTACGATAAGTCTGTGAAGCATTGTTTTGGTCGCTACTGCTAACACCTGCATTACTTACACCCGCACCAATAATGCTAAGTAAAGTAGCTGTTCCGAATATGCGCCCATAATGGTTGTTCACTTTACCGCCTAAGCCTGCGATACCAAGACTGTTAGTGCTTGGGCTATCGAGCATAATTTCTACGCCATTAGGTGTGATTGCACGATTCCAAACCGCCCCGATTTCTGCTTGTCCGTCATTAACAATTGATGAGTATTGACCGAATAAACGAGTACCCGCAGGCAGTAAACGATTACGTCCTTGTTCGCTATAAACATCATTAGTTACACGAGCAATAATGTTGCTTGGTAAATCGCTTTTAACAGCAGTTTCTAAAACTGCATCTACGATCTTGCCTTGTTGTATAAGCATTCTACGATCAGCGTTATAACTTGCATGAGCAATAGGCGCTTTTTGATTAGAAGTGCTTGAATCAAAACGACCACCCATAGAACCCGCAGTGCTATTTGCAATGCGTGGATTTACATTGCTTGCACCCGCTTGGTTGCCATTGGCATTAGATTGTTGTGAAGCTTGCATACCCATAAATAACGGTGCAAGTTCAGGCGGTATGCCTGCCATTGCACTAGCATCACCATTAGGGCTAACACCGCCACCTTTACCGCCATTCTCATTAACCATGATTCCAGACTTGTAGCGGGCGTTTAAAAGGGCTTGTTCTTTAGCCATAGCATCTTGTCTAGCCTGCTCTTGTTGCATTGCTAGTTGTTGTTGCTGTTCAGCTAATTGACGCTCCATTTCGAGCTGTTCAGGGCTTTTTTCAGTAGGGTTTACAGGGTCAGGGGTAGTCGCAGTTGGGATTGGTTGCGGATTTCCGAATCCGAATCTATCCATGCCATTAAAATTACTGCCGTCCATCCCTGTTACTGGTTTAGCAACAGCACTTTCTACACCGCTTTCTACACGGCTTTCTTTGTTCTTTTGCAATTTCAGATAAACGCCAAAAATTACCAAGCCAATAATGAGGGCTAGTAAGCCACCGAACTTAACCAATTTGCCTATGTCTATATTTTTAACAGACGTTTTAGGCTTATTCTCAAAAGCATCTTGACGTTCAAAATCATCTTTACCATGTTCTTTTTTTTCATCATGGAAAACATGATTTTCAGTGCTGAAGTTATCTTGGGTTTTAAAGTCATCGTTACCCAAATTTTTATTTTCATTTGTCATTTTATTTTCCTCCAATCACTTCAGGTTTACGGAGAATACAAACGTATTCTTTGCCAAGTCGCAGAGTGAAAGCATCGTTTACTTTCTCAATCACGATTACATCCCCCTCTTGTCTTGAGTTGGTAAGTTCTTCGTATCCCTCACCATTAACCGCATAAACTGCGGGACGAGGTGAATTTTTCGCAATACGAATAAATGTGAATTGGTCATCATCACTTACGCCAAGAACTTTAATAGATTTGCTTTTAGTGGCATCCATTCCCCATTTTTGGCTTGTCATAGGCAGTTCACCTAAAGCGGGACGAGGTGCATTTTGTTGTGCCAATAAACGATTAGTTCTATTGGCATCTGCATAGTTAAAGCGCAGTACATAAACTGGTTGTGAACTATTGAATAGATTGAAGTAATAATTTCGCTTATCAGTGATTACGGTTAAGTTTGTACGGTTCATGCCTGCTTGTGGTTTTTCCGCAGGCTTGATGAATAGACGATTACCTTGTGGGATTATTTGCCATCCAATCGTGTCACCTGAAGCAACAGTTTGGATAGTTTCATTTCCAAACTCGACAGTAGTTGAAATACCAAAAGTCGTTGATAGTTCAACAACGTGGCTTTCAGAATACGGAACAACTTTAATGCGGTTATCCGTTTTCAAACCAACAGGAATTTGACGAGCAAAAGTTGGCGCTGAAGCAATGCACGTTGCTGTAAGTAAAATGCTTATAAGGGTCTTTTTCATATCCGATTACCTTATTAATTATTAGAAGTCTGTGCCACAGGCTCAGAAGCAGTGCTTGCTTCAGGTTTAGGCAATGGTTGAGTAACTGGGTTTTGAGTAACTAACGCATCATTTGATGAGTTTTGCGTTAAGTTCCAGTTCTTAAACTTCACGCCAAATGGGTTAATCCAACGATCTTTTACGTTGAGATCGTCAAAGTTGTCAGTGATATAGTCAGCCGTCACTGTGTAGCTGTACTGGCGAATTTCAGCACCTTTAATAACGGTTGTTTTAAAGTTGGCTTGAACTTTATTGTTGCCAAGAAAGTTGACAGCAATAACTTTAGGAGTGATTGAGCCAGTTTCACCTAGTTGGTTGTAAGGTGAGTTTTGATTCATTCCGCTAACTTCATTTTCAAAGTCGGTACGATCTTGGCTATCTAAGAAAATAGAAGCTTTGCTGTACTGTGCAGAAAGTTGGTCTTTACCAACTTTGCCGTAATAGCCATAGCGATTGCTGATAGTGTCCCAAAAGTAGGAGGTCACTAATTTTTCAATAAGTTTAGGGTCAGTAGTTGAATCAAACTTTTCTACACTGGTCATAATTCCAGTTTCAGAATCAATTACAGCAATCATAGGAACTGGTTGTTTTAAAGGTGTTAATCCTTTAATTGCGATACCTTGAGCAACATTACCTAAGAGATGGATCCGTAAATTTGAACAACTCCTATAAGTGATATTCTGCTCCTCAAATGATGTTATAAACATCAATATATGGAGTATTTTATGGCACGTAGACCAAGAAGAAATCATTCAAATGATTTTAAAGCTAAGGTAGCACTTGCTGCGATTAAAGCAGAAAAAACACTTGCTGAATTGAGTGCTGAGTTTGATGTTCATCAAAACCAAATTATTGACTGGAAAAATCAATTGATCTCAGCTTCCTCGCAAGCTTTCGATCAATCAAAAGCTCCAACAGAACCACCCATCGATCTAAAAAAACTACATGCAAAAATCGGTGAGCAGGCATTAGAAATTGATTTTTTAGAAGGTGTGTTGAAGAAACTGGGCCGCTTCAACCACAAAAGTTAATCGACGACTCACTTCAGATTTCAGTATCTAAGCAAGCTAAGCTGCTGAAAGTCTCCCGTGGTTGTTATTACTATCGCCCAAAACCTGTGAGTGCATCAGATCTGAAGCTGATGCGATGTATTGATGAATTACATATGCAATATCCTTTTGCAGGCAGTCGTATGATGCGTGATTTGTTGAATCGTCAAGGACATCATATAGGACGACGTCATACACGTACTTTAATGAAGAAAATGGGTATTCAGGCGTTATATTGCAAACCAAATTTAAGCCAGGCTAATCAAGCTCACCGTAAATATCCATATCTGCTCAAAGGATTGGCTATTCAGCGCAGTAATCAAGTGTGGTCTACGGATATAACGTATATCCCTATGGCAAAAGGCTTTGTTTATTTATGTGCTGTGATTGATTGGCATAGCCGCAAGGTACTTGCGCATAGAGTATCGATTAGTATGGAGGTGGATTTTTGTATTTCGGCTTTAAATGAAGCGATTGAAAAATATGGTCGACCTGAAATATTTAATACAGACCAAGGCAGCCAGTTTACCAGTGATGCATTTATTGATGTATTGAAATCAAATGGCATTCAAATCAGTATGGATGGTAAAGGTCGATGGGTAGATAATGTGATGGTTGAACGATTATGGCGGAGCGTTAAATATGAAGAGGTGTATCTCAAAGCTTATAGCAGTGTCACAGATGCGAAAAAGCAATTAAGTGCATATTTTGAGTTTTATAATTTGAAACGACCTCATTCGAGTCTAGACAAAATGACACCAAATGAGTTTTACTATGATCAGCTACCCCAACAAAACAAGGTGGCTTAACTAGAGCGGAATATCACTTATAAATACGCTTTTAGTTGTTCAAACAAGTGGGACCACCTCTCTATACCTAGAACGGTCGCCAAACCAAGAACCCAAATAGTGATTTTACCGTTACGATTTTCAGACTTTTTAGTATTGTCTTGAATCTCTTTAATTTGAGCGTCTAACTGCGCTTTTTCTTGTGGTGTCATTAGCGTTTACCTCCACGACCAAAACTTTTAACCATATTGGTGCCTGAACTGGTGATACTTGAAGTCGCACTGGTTGAAGCTTCAAAGCCACTGCCGACCAAAGAAATTGCAATTTTTGGAACAAGCCAAAACAGCCCAATAACAACGATCAAAACAATTACCATGATGAAAGCCCCAGTAAACGTACTGCCGTTTTCATTAAGGTTTTGAATGCCTGCGACAACTGAAGTAAGCACTAAGTCACAGCTCACAATCAGCAAAAGAAGAACAACAAGAGGGGTTAAAATTGCTTGTAGCCAGTTTGTGGCATATCTGCGAGTTGCAGGGAACATTGCACATGCAAGAAAAATCGGTGCAACTGCGATTAGAATGCCAATAATGACTTTACAGATAATCCAAATTAAGAAGAATAAACCGCAGACAATGCAGGCTAAACCAAAAATCAAGCTATAGATCAGGACAAAGAAGAAGCCCGAAACGACATTGGTAATACCTGTATCAATGTTATTAAAAGCTAATGCGATAGATTCAAAGATAATAGATACAAAAGACTGCAATGTTGTTTTTGAATCTGTACCTGTCATTTCAGTAATCAGGTTCGGTACATCATCGAGGAATACTTCAGCAACGTATGGAAAGAAAGCATCCCATGAAAATACGATTGACCAAATCAACAGCATAATAACGAAAGTGGCTATCACACCCTGAATTTCTACAGCCATGCCTAACATCATTTTAATAGCTTGGAACGAAATCCAAATAATGATAAAGCCTGCAAAAACTGGAATGATTGGAGCTGTGACTTTCTGATAGTAACCTTGCAAATTGTCTTTAATGTTTTTATCAACACCAGTAATCAGACTATCAACAACCTTGTCTAATTCAGACATACCATTTTTGGTAACTTCAGATACATTCTGCGATATTTGATTAGAGTTATACGCACCGTTAGAACCGCCAGTCGTCCCAGTAGGTGTACTGCCATTGCCTAAATCTTGTGGATTGGTAAAGTTATCGACCGCATAAGCCGAGCTAAAGCTAAAAAAACTAAACAGAAGCAAGAAAGCATAGATAATCTTTTTCATAGTGACCTCAGCGAATTACTGGAATTTCGGGCGGGTTTTTTGAAGTCTTTAAGAAAAAGTTTTGTGTATCTGATTTTCTTAATTTTCCGTCTGAATAGACAAAACAATCACTAGCCAAAGAGCCTTCATAGCAATATGTATCGTCTTTAACGAATGTTAAGACCCCGCTTGATTCACCAGTAAATTTAGGCAACTTTGCAGGGTTATATTGGTTCATGTTTTGGATTTGATAATTGACTTTCTTTACTGGGAAATTGCCCTGTTTATCAGCTTCAGAAATCACATAGTACGAATAAAAAAATTCAGATTTTGGAGTGTGTTCGGGAACCCATACGCCTGAAATGTCAGGCTTAGAAGTGAAACAGCCAGTTAGACCTAAAGCGACAACCGCAGAAGCTAGACCGAGTTTAATTTTATTGATTTCCATTTTGCTGTTCTCTCTCATAAGTTAGAACACCGCTTTCACTACCAAGCTTTAGCTTTCCATCTACAAGCTGAAAACAAGCATCGTTAGGCGCACAAAGCAAACCGTTATCAGGTTTAAACTTCATGTCTGTAAAAACGCCTTTAGCTAAAATAGTGACGGTGTAAACGTCTTTAGTTGTGCTTTTATCAATAATGATTCGATCATTGATAATTACGTCATTTGCTGATTGCGATTGTTGCCCTATTGGGTTCATCCAAACGCCTACATAGTCATCCCCTTTCACTTCAGGCGCTTTAGGCTCGTCAGAACAAGCCGTCAAAACTAAAGCCGTAGCGATCGGAAGTAATAGTTTTTTCATACGACATTACCCCCAGTTTTTACCGTTTTAGTTACTTGAGCGAATGGGTCAGAGATTTGATTTTCAGCGCTTGGGATTGGTTGATATACGCAAGCGCATGGTGATTTTTTTAATCCCTTTTGTGATGATGTATTTGTGGCACAGGCTGTAAGTGCTGTTAGGCTCAAAATGCCCATTGTGACGAAGATTTTTTTCATAGTTCTAGCCTTATCGGTTATAGAGTTATAACAGTATAACTCTATAAGTTTAAAAATAGAACAAGTTTACTAAAATCTAACCATTTCAACTGTTTTAAATGGTAAACAAAAAGATAACACTCTTATTATTAAGTATTCATATTCAATCACTTAATTGTAATTTTTTACTATTGAGTATAAAGGCTCGAAAGTTTATGCACGTATTGGGAATGCTTCAGCATACCCAATGCTAAGTAAAGCTTTGAGCAATCAACCGACTGTAGGTAAGGGCTACCGTTCCCGCAGGCACAGAGGGCGATAGTTAATTTATTTTGATTTTATGAATAATAATTAAGCGTGTGGTGATACCCTTTATTTAGGGTGATTTAGAGTTATAACTCTATGATATTTCAATAAATAGCAAAAAAAAGTTTTTGATTGTTATAGGGAAATTGTGAAATAGCGCACAAAGAAAAAGCCCCGATAGTCTTGCAACTATCGGGGCTATGTTCTATATTCTTCGGTACACAGTTATTTGATGCGGTAAACATCATCTAACGAAGATCATAAGGTTTGGCGACCGTTATGATTTCACCTGAAAGGCTTGTACCTGAACTCTATTATTGCATTTATATTAGATTTTGCAAGTCATACAATGAAAAAACTTCGTTAATTTAGTGTCTATTCGTGTATCAAATAAGCGCATTGTTTATTTGCCGAGCTTCGTCTACTCCTGTGTTTTATAAAACTTTATGTTTGTAAGTGCATTGCCTTAAATGGGTCAACAATGGCATAGAGTTTTAAAGACGGTTGGTGTAGCAGGAGGATACAAGTGACGGCAGTATCACCAACGCAAGAGTTAAGCACCTAGCCAGTGTAAAACGCCCGCTTGCTGATGAACGCACAATAGGCGGGGACGCAGGGAATACGCTAGGAACTGGCATAAATAAGACGTTGGGGAAACCCTCCTTGAGATTGCCGACCTAGTGAGTGAGCTAATGCGTGTGCAGGGGAGCTGTAAGGCTCTAAATACTCACTTGCTGTTATGCCCTTACATTGGCATACAGTGTCGATTGAAAGCGATGTCGGCTCCGACAGCAATGCTACAACGGCAATATTCAAGATAGCCATTTTAAGCAATTTTTTTTGCTTAGGCTATCTAGGGTGAATATTGCCGAAATCTGCTCAATCTCACCAACCGCAAGGCGGTTGAAGCGAAGCGAAAACGACTAAGGTTGTGAGGTTGAAGCAGATAAGCGCCTTATTGTAATAGCGCCTATTCCCAGTACATATATAAGTATTGCTTATATATAGTTTTACTTATAAAGACTTTAAATAACAAACTATTAGAACAATAGAGAACAATTACAAAAGTATCTAAAATACCCCTTGATTGTTTTGTGAGTACAAATTAATATATGTATAAATAGTTAGGGAATATACCTATGATTAAATCTACTAAAGGTAAGACAAGATCAACAATGATTGGTAATCAAAACAGTGTTAAAGAAGTTGTCAAAGAAGATAGATTTCAAACACGTATGAACCATGAAGATAAGTTGAAACTTATTAAATTCTGCAAAGATAACAATTTAAGCCAAACAGATTTTTTAATTAATTCAATGGTCGATAAAGGCATTCTTCCTGAAAGCAGACGATCAGTAAAAACAACAGACAATACTTAATTTAAAGGAAAAGAACATGAGCAATAACACTGAAAAATTATCTAAAGTAATAGCATTGGTTAATCAGAAAGGCGGTGTATCTAAAACAACGACTTCAATTAATTTAGCTATGGGCTTATCTCTACGTGGGTATGACGTACTGTTAGTTGATGGTGACCCGCAAGCTAGTTCACTTGACTGGGCTACTGTACGTGAAGAAGCAGATATTGATTTAGGCTTTACTGTTATTGGTGTACCAAAAACCAACTTAGCCAAAGAGATTGCTAAAATTAAATCAAAATATGACTTTGTAATCACTGACAGCGCAGGCAGACAGTCAGAATTAACACGCCTTGCTATTGTAGCTTGTGACGTTGCGATCGTTCCAAATACGACAAGTCCATTGGATGCTTGGGCTACTAAAGAAACCTTAAAATCAATCAATGAAATTAAGGGCTATCGTGATTTTTCAGCTTACTTTTTATTGAGTGGCGTAAACCCACAAACTAAGGTCTTTAATGAGGTTAAAGAGTGGTTAGCTGAAAGTTACCCTTTACCAATTTTGGACACTAAGATTGCGTTACGAACTGCTTTTTCACGTTCATTGGGCGAGGGCTTGTCTATCTATGAATATAAAGATGATCATGGGAAACAGGATAAGAAAGCAATTGCCGAAGTCGATGCTTTAATTGATGAAATTTTACAACGTGAGGGAATGACTGAATGAAAGCACCTAAAGGCAATGCTACTGTGACCAGTAGCAATGCCCATATTGCAAATGAAAAGGCTCACATTGTTAATTCTTTGAACTTTGACAAAATTCAAAAAATTAAGATCAATCCCGATCTATACAAAAAGATCGAGAAAGTAGCGGATAAAAGAAAAGTCGTACTAGCAGATATTGCTAGATCGGCTTTGGACTTCTATTTAAACAATCCAAGTGCGCCATACAGTGAAGAATTAAGTAAGGGTAATTCTAAGCAATTAATCTACACCATTAATCACTTGTATGATGTGAAGATAAACAGCTTTAAGGCTGTTCATGGTATCAACCGAAGTGACCAAATTAGACAGGCATTATCGGCTTGGCTTATCAATGAAAACTTATTAAAGCTTGATGAAAATTAAGGGCTTGATATGAACCTAAATGATCTAAAAAATAAGGTGATCATAAATAATGAAATTGATCAAAAAAACTTTGATTACCTAATTACACAGGTAGATCAGGTTGCAATTGAGTACGCTATAAATGAATTGGAGAGCCAAAATAAGCGACCCTATCTATCTAATATTTTTAAGTTGCTAGAAATACCGCCCCGCCAATAAGTGGGGCTTATTTGTCTTTGGAGGGACTGACATGCAGAAAATTATAATCAGGGTACTTATCATCACTGGCTTTTTAATGCCTGCAATTATTATGTTCTTTTTCCCTAGCTTAACTGGGACTAAGTTTTTTTGGTTAAGTATGCTTGTATTCTGTTTTCTAATTTTGCGAATACGTGGAATTTTGCTACTTTTGGGCATTACTTATGCCAGTCTATCTTCTATGTTTTCCCGCCATTAAAACCGCCCTACCCTATTAATTAAAACCGTTTTAGCACGTATGGACTTGCAATTTCATTGCTTGGTCCATACTTGGCCAAAACTCTTACTGTGAAAAATCATATTCCGATGCTTGGTCAAAACTGCAAGTATGCAGTCTTGACCAGGCATCTACTTTATTGAATGATTTAAGTGGGTTATGAGTGCGGGGGAAATGTCAAAAAGGTCAGTCCATATTTTTTATAGTACCGCCAACTAAAGTTATAGGTATCCATTTAAAATCGTATCGTTCATAACTACCTTTTGCCCCATACCAATACAAGTGATAGTGCGCCCGCCTTAAATGTGGTCTGCGGTGTACTTTTGATGATTGTTTAGAATATTCAGTTAATTGATCATTTACGGCTTTAATCTGCTTAGACATTTCCTTGCCTGCAATAAAAGGCTTGTACTTTTGGGCTTCAAATAATCTAGGCACACGCTTTACGGTCTGAACGCCTACCCTTTCCTTATGGTTGTCAGGAAGCAATGGGACATAATCAGGCTTAGATAAACTGAACCAAAGCAAAATATTGATAAGTTGCTTTTGTAGGGATTGGTATTGATCTATTTCATTTTCATCTAATATTGAACGGTCATCATGAAATTCATCTATGAAATCTGATAAACAATCTTCTATAGCTTTTTCTTCATTGACTAATAAGACGATTGTTCGAGTTAAACCAGTATCAAGAAAAATCGTAGATACTAAAACTTTTTGATAGCAAAGTTCAGTTAAGGTAAATATCACTCCATAAATTTTAGATTGCTGAAAGTGCAAATCAAAATTATCAGTTTGAACGTAAATGCACAGCTCAGGAACATTGATCAAAAAGTTTGGCAAATTGCCCTCAAATTTACTTTTTGTTAGTTCAGTTGCTACCTCATTTTCAAATCTATAAATATTCTTTGTCAGCATCCAAGAACCGAGCGTGACCAGTTCACCAGTAGGACAAGGCAAATTATTGATTAGATGATCGGGAATTGCATCACCAACATTTAAACCTTTCTGCCAGTCTGGAGCATAGCAGTCTAAGCCTGCATATATCCAATCATCCCAAGTGACCAAAGAACTAATTTTTTTATCATCGTTTTTATACTTGATAGCCTTTGATTCAATCTTATTAAAGATACCCTTAAAACTTGCTTTCAAGTGTTGGCAACGTGCAGTAACGACCTTTAAAGGTATTGCAAATTCATTAGATAAGTTCGCCATGAAGCCCTGCCCTGCTTTTAATTAAGTAATTCTATAACACTATATCTAGTGCGGATCTCATACCTACTAGCCACTATATATAGTGTTTCTACTATCGCCCTCTATGCCTGCGAGAACGGTAGCCCTTGCCTACAGTCGGTTGATTGCTCAAAGCTTTACTTAGCATTGGGTATGCTGAAGCATTCCCAATACGTGCGTAAACTTTCGAGCTAATATTATACCTAAGTTGTATTGTACTCACAAATCATATTATGCGTATTAATGTTAATTAGTATAGCAGTAATAATAATTTCAAAAGTTTACATATATTGTTTTGTACTCACAAATCATTATATGTATAATGTATTTATTAAGTCGATTGGCGACTTAAATAATAGGTGATTAATTATGAACAATATTTTCACAAAGTTGGATACTAAAAAAATAGTTATTGAACTACTAAATGCTTTTGAAAAAGCAAACTTCGATTACTACTCAAGAGCCTATCTTGAAAGTCCAAAAGGTACATTTTGCGTGTCCTTTGGAAACTGTCAAATGCAAGATGCAAACATTATTACTATCTACATAGATAAAGCACCACATGAGTTTTATTTCACCCATGAACATTCCAATATTGCTGAAGCACATCACGAAGCAATTAATCTATTTAAACAAATTTTAGACTTTTACTTTACCTATCTAAAGCAAACATAAGTAAGCCCCGCAAGGGGCTTTTTTAATGCCTGCGGGCTTGGTTCAGATCGGGAGTGACCAAAACCACAGGAAAGGGAAACAACCCACTACAGCGAAAAATAAGAGCAATCAGGGCGCATAACGCTATTACATTAATTTACCTATATTGTTTTGTACTCACAAATCAATATAGGTATAATATATTTGTCAGGTCGATTGGCGATCTAATAAAAAAGGCTTTGAGTTATGACCAGTAAAGAACAACTTTCGTTAGAGTTGCCTATAGTTGAAACAGCTCAATCATACAAAGATATGAAAGGGCTATATAGCGTTGATATTTCCCATATATACCGCTTTTATATTCTCCTTAATTGGTATGGGGTACTAGAAAAAAGCAAAGTGATTAAAGCGGGCAGTGATGCAATTTTTGAATGTGATAATGAAATGATTGCAGATGAAATTTTAAATTGCATTCCGAGCTGTAAAAAAAGAAAGGTTTATCGAGTACCAAATTTTAACCCTATTTATTTTTCAGGAATAGATAAGCCATCGGTAAACCGTTGGAAGTTTTCAGTAGAAAGAAAACTAGGCTATGAAAAATCAATTTACTTTAGATCAGTTGCAAGCCGTTGGGATTATTAACCCCCTGCCCTAGTCGCAACCCTGCGGGATTGCTTTGTAAGTCCCGCTTAGGGGCAAAGGGGAGTAGTTGCGGTTCTGCGGTCAGCTCGACAAAATCACAGATTTTGTCGGCTTCGCTTGAACCTTGCAACGGTAATCAGGGAGGGAAGAATTTTTATATTTCTTCAGTTCGCAAAGTAGACACTTTGCTCTATTGATACCGCCTAGAGTTTTACACTTGTTTACATATATTGTTTTGTACTCACAAATCAATTTAGGTATAATGTATTTATCAGGTCGATTGGCGACCTCATACAAAAGGTACTCGAAAATGAAAAATTTTACTCAAAATGAAAAAGGTCAAATGTTCTATGAGGGCAGTTTGGTTTTAACTGCTAAAGACGGTTCGGTTTTTTTTGTATCAACTGAAATGCTTGTATGTAAGGCGTATCGAGCAAAAGCAAAAAAACCATTTATCAATACTCACTACAGAACAATTGAGCGTTTAAAACAAGCCGTTGGGGAAAGTATCCAATCATGTAATGCAAGATATGAGCAAAAATTACAGAACAAAGAAAAAACCGCAGAGCGTTTAAAAAAATTCCGTGAAGAACTACAGGTAGGCGATATTTTATCTACATGCTGGGGCTATGAACAAACCAACGTAGAATTTTATCAAGTGGTATCTAAGAAAGGCGCATTTTGTGAAGTTCGGGAAATTGCTAAACGCTCACATGATACGGCTTTTATGCAAAGTGAAGTATCACCAAAGCAAAACGAATTTATTGGAGAACCAATTAAAAAGAAAATTTTAGACGGCTATATCATGATCACAAGCTATATCAGAGCGACACCGCACGAATACGAAACACTAGCAACAGGCACAAAGGTTTATAAGCGCAGTTATGTTTCATCATACGCATAATTAAAAGAAGCCCCGCAAGGGGCTTTTTTAATGCCTGCGGGCTTGGTTCAGATCGGGAGTGACCAAAACCACAGGAAAGAGAAACAACCCGCTACAGCGCAAATCTGAAGCATTCAAGACACACAATAATAATTACACTTGTTTACATATATTGTTTTGTACTCACAAATCAATTTAGGTATAATGTATTTATCAGGTCGATTGGCGACCTCATACAAAGGAATTAAAAAATGACTGATTTAGTTTTGTTGACTGATGAAGAAATCGCAGACATGAGCTATGACAGCTTTAATAAAACCGACCTAGTTGCTATGCAGTCAATGCAAGAAAGCGAATTTCCACGCTATACAGTTGCAATGGCTCATACAATTTATGTATGGGAAAATATCTTATATCAAGAAGCAAGCCGATTATGTGAAAGCTATGACGGGGGAGTATGGGAAACTAAAAACGGCTTTTGGACTTTGCAATCTGATTCAATTTTTTATATGGAAAATGGATGGGACGAAGCGTTTAACCTGAATGCCCTAGAATTTTCAATTGTGGTAAATTTATTTGCATTGTCTAAAATTGCAATGATGACATACAGCTCAAAACCTGCAATCAATCGCAGAGCCGTTTTTTTTAGTGATTACATAAAAGACGTTATACATAAAAATAGGAATGTTTTAGATACTACAGCAATTTATAAATTGATTTATTAAAAGAAAAGAAGCCCCGCAAGGGGCTTTTTTAATGCCTGCGGGCTTGGTTCAGATCGGGAGTGACCAAAACCACAGGAAAGAGAAACAACCCGCTACAGCGCAAATCTGAAGCATTCAAGACACACAATAAAAATTACACTTGTTTACATATATTGTTTTGTACTAACAAATCAATTTAGGTATAATGTTTTTATTAAGTCGATTGGCGACTTAAATTAAAAAGGTATTGAATTATGAACGACCAAAATAACAATGATGCAATCAAAGCAGAACGCTTAAACCGTTATGAAGAACGCCAACAAAACCGCTTAGATCGTTATGAAGCTTTAGCTGATAAAGCAACAGTAAAAAGCACAGTATTGGCGACACGTTCAAATCAAATGGTTGAATGTATACCGTTTGGACAGCCAGTTTTAGTTGGTCATCATAGTGAAAAACGAGATAGAAACTTTCGTTCTAAAATTCACTCTATTATGGGTAAATCAGTTCAGGAAATGAAGAAAGCCGAATACTATCAAAATAAAGCTGATAGCGTAGGCAAGGGCGGTATTTCAAGTGACGACCCTAATGCAATAGAAAAACTTAAAAGCAAGCTTGAGAAGTTACAGCAGGCGCAAGAGTTAATGAAAAAGGCTAACAAGTTAATTAAAAAATTTCCCGAACACAATGCACGTTTAGAGGGATTAATTGAACTTGGATTCTCTGAAGAAAAAGCTATAGACGTATTAAATCCTAAATATGGCTCAATTGGTTTTGCAAGCTATTCACTTCAGAATAATAATGCTGAAATTAACCGCTTGAAAAAGCGTATTGCAGAATTGCAAACACTTGAAAATAGAACTTCAAATGAAGTTGAGAACGATCTTTATAAATATACAGAATGCAAAATAGAAAACCGTTGCATGTTTATATTTGATGGTAAACCTACGGAAGAAATACGCCAAATTTTAAAAAGTAATGGTTTTAAATGGTCGCCAAGTCGGGGCGCTTGGGTACGCCAGTTAAATGCAAATGGGATATACGCATCTAAACGAGTAATAAGCCTTATAGATCAAATATAATAAAGTAAGCCCTGCGGGGCTTTCTTTACTAATCAATGAAGCAATTTAAGGAAAGGTTAAAATGATTGAAAAATTATCTTTTGTTGGGCTAAAGGTGATCGAGTGTTTTAAAGATGCTGGGTTAGATCAAGTTTACATTGATGATAAAATAGAGGAGTTTTCTACATTAAATAATTATGCATCATTACACAAAGCGCTAAGAATACTTGATGATAAAAACATGCACAGACTAGCCCAAAAACTAGGTGTACATATTGAAGATTTAGAATCAACATTACTGGTTTTAAATCAAATATAGAAACCAAAAAAGTGGTGATAAAGTCGCCCGCAATTTTTTTGCGGGTGATATTCCAATGAAGCAAAAAAATTGCGGTTCATTGCGAATCAAATTTATGGATATGCAAAAAAGCATAGTCTTAACAGGTAAGAGCTAACATAAAGTTATTGAGGTCACTAATATGAATAATGCACAGTTCAAAATAGAATGCTTTAAGAATGGCTTATACAGTCGGGAACAGGTTATAGATTTTTATAATGTAGTCTATGAAGAAAATACAAAGTTCAATAAGCGTGATGCTCAATTATGGATGAATGGCAAAACTTCATATATCTATACAATAGATCAAACAGCTATAGATATGATCAATATGTTAAATAAAATTAGAGCCGAACTAATTGCAGAAGAAAGCGAAAGAATCCAAAAAGGCAAACCAAGATACACTAAGCTTTTTAAATCTGAAGTTGATTTATGGGCGGTACACAATGAACTTTTGAATCTACCATTAAACTTTTATCACTCAATATTGTTAGAGTTGAAAGTAACTGAATTAGATTACTATGAGAACATAGAGCAAATGGAAAATTTTAATGAAAAACACTAAGTATAAATCTAAAATTCTGATGATAATTATTTATACACTTGTAGGAATGTTGGCAGGGTATAACATTGGGAATTTTATAAGTAGCCACTGGTACAATGATCTTGGACAACCAAATCAAGATTTTTACGAAATGATTAAAATATTTTTTAATCTAGCTACAACTTTGCTATTTGGTACTGCCTGCTTATATATTTTTAAAGATGATATTAAAAACTAAACTCTAGGCGGTATCAATAGAGCAAAGTGTCTACTTTGCGAACTGAAGAAATATAAAAATTCTTCCCTCCCTGATTACCGTTGCAAGGTTCAAGCGAAGCCGACAAAATCTGTGATTTTGTCGAGCTGACCGCAGAACCGCAACTACTCCCCTTTGCCCCTAAGCGGGACTTACAAAGCAATCCCGCAGGGTTGCGACAAAATATAAGATATTTCAATTTTAGTCATTCAGCAGTAACACTTCCTGAATTATCAACTAAAGTGCTTTTTGATTTTTTTGCTTGTTCACGATCATTAATAAATTTGTCACCTGAAGCTTTCAAACTATCAAAATAACTTGGGTTATTTTTTGCATTTTCAATAGCACTTAAAAGCATCCCAGTGATAATGCCTTTATCTTCAGATGGGAAGTCTACCATTTCAAAAAGAGCGCCAATTGTAATAAGCTTGTGTTCACGTTTTTTTCGATCTTTAGCTTGTGCAACTTGGACTTCTTTTTTTAAACCTGCAAGAAGTTTTTTTTCATCCTCCTTGATTTTTTCCAGTTCTAAACGAGCTTTATATTTTTTAAACTCATTTTTCATAATCCGTTCAAAAGAACTAATTTGCTGTTTCGTTGGCGTACCTGATTCAATGTTAGAAACTAAAGTTAAGATAATTTCTTCAGTTTGACTTTTGTTCTCAAGTTTTTTTAAACGATCAATTTCTTCAGTGACGAATTTTTTTTGATCTTCAGTAAATTTAAAATCCTCAATATTCATTTTCTTAATCCAAAAGTTATAAGGTGATCAAATAATATCACAATGAAAAATTAAAAAATCCCAAAAAAATACAAAGCAACAAAAAACTATAAGAGTTCGCAAAGGCAATAGCACTGTCAATATTTTTCAGACTGAACGGAAGCCATAGGCTCACGGCTCATCTGAAAACATATTGATCAGCAAAAATCAAAAAAACACACTAATCCTAAAGGGGGTGTAAACGAAGTGTCTACCCCCGATGACCCACTGGCGAAGTGTAGGGATTCATAAGGGAATTATTCCCTTATGTGGGGCTTGGGGTGAAACCCCATATCTATATAAAAATAAATTACAAAAAAAGCCAAAAATCAGCCCCAAAAACCGCTTTTAAAATCAATGCCTTGCATTGCTTCAAAATCGGACAAATGCAAGCATTTGTTTTGTCACTTGTAGCGAATATATAGAGAGGTTATCATGACTATAGCAGTAGGAATGCACGCTTCCGCGTTTCTCTCCGAGAAACAGAAAAAGCAAAAGCAAAAAAGGCATAAAATGGCGATCTATCACTTATCAGTTAAGACAGGCAGGCAATACGGTTCTACAGGAACTCGTGGCGCAAATCATTACGCCTACATTAACCGTGATGGAAAGTATAAAAGAGATGATTTAGAAAATATTAAATCTGGAAATTTACCGTCATGGGCTACTGATGCAAAACACTTTTGGAAGTCAGCAGATAAGAATGAGCGTATTAATGGGCGTGTTTATACTGAATTAGAAATTTCATTACCTAGAGAACTTAATAAAGAACAAAGAGAAGAATTAGTAGAGAAATTTGTTGAAAAAACTTTAGGTGAAAACTTCACTTATTCTTATGCAATTCATAGTCCTCTAGCTAGTGATGGTCAGCAAAACCCGCATGTTCACCTTATGTTTTCTGAAAGAAAATTAGACGGTATAGAGCGTGACGAAGTAAAGCATTTTAAGCGTTATAATCCAGTAAACCCTGAAAAGGGCGGTGCGGGTAAAGATCGTTATTTTTCTTCTAAAATGTTTGTGGTTGATACCCGCCTAGAATGGGCTAACCATGTAAATGATTTTTGTGAAAACTTAGGTATTGATGCACGTATTGATCATAGAAGTTTTAAAGAGCAAGGTATTGAATTGTCTAGCCAAAACTTTAGAGCTGATTACGTTAGCAGTCACAAATACCATATCAATGAAAATATTAAGCAAGTACGTCATCAAAATGGTGAAATAATAATTGAGCGCCCAAGCGAAGCAATTAAAGCATTAACTTCTAATCAATCTGTTTTTTCAGTGCGTGAGCTAGAGCGTTTTTTAATGGCTCATACAGATGGTGAAGAACAATATTTAAAAGCTTATGAATCGGTAATAACTTGCCCTGATATGGCTACTTTATATGGTAAAGATAAAGTCGTATTTTCTTCTAAAGAGCTTGTAGGTATTGAGGAATCAATCTCAACATTTATCTATAATGCTAATGAGGAAAGCCGTATTCAAAAACCATTTAATCTAGTTGAGAAATTACCTTTAAATGCGGTACGTGTTGCTGAAACAAGAACATTTAATAGTGAGCAAGAAAAAGCATTCTATACCTTAACTTCTACCGATCGGATTACATTGTTGAATGGTTCTGCGGGCACAGGTAAATCATACGTTCTAAGTGCCGTTTCTGAAGCCTATAAAGAATCTGATTATCAAGTATATGGAATCGCATTACAGGCAATTACAGCTAAGGCTATAGCGAATGATTGTGATATTCCAAGTAGTACAATTGCTTCTTTCTTGTCTAAGTATGATAGCGGTAATTTAGAAATAAATAATAAAACTGTATTGATCTTGGATGAAGCAGGCATGGTCGGTTCAAGAGATATGCAACGCTTGCTTATGCTTGTAGAAAAACACGATGCACAAATAAAATTAGTTGGTGATAGTTACCAGTTAAGTGCAGTAAGTGCGGGTCATGTATTTGCAAATATTCAAGAAAACTTAGATAAGAAAAATATTGCTTCACTAGAGGATATTCAACGTCAGAAACATGCCAAAGAATCTGACAAGATGATTCAAGCATCTAAATATCTTTCTAAGCATGAAGTAGGTAAAGCAATAGATATTTATAAATCTATTAATATGGTTAATGAATACGAATCTCATGATCTAGCTTTAGCTAAAACTGTTAAGTCATGGAGTGAAGATTCTAGCGAAAGTAAATTAATGCTTGCTCATTCAAATAGTGATGTGAATGAACTAAATCGAATGGCTAGAGCATTGCTTATCAAACAAGGTAAGCTTAATCCTGAAAGTGTTTCTGTGAAAAACTATCAAGGTGATTTAGATATTTCCATCGGTGAGAAAATTGTATTCAAACAAAATAATTCACAGATGAAAGTTAGTAATGGTGAACTGGCTAAAGTAATAGGTTTTGAAAAGGATAAATTCAATAATCCTAAAGCTATGATGGTTCAAATGGAAAGTGATAGCAGAATTGTTAGAGTTGATTTAAAGGAATATGACCAGTTCAAACATGGCTATGCAAATACTATTCACTCATCACAAGGTATGACTGTAGATAGTGCTTATATTGTAGCTAGTGAAAATATGAATGCTAATTTAACTTATGTTGCTTTAACTCGACATAAGCAAAATATTCAAATCAATTATAGTGCTTTAACTTTTGCAACTAATGAAAAAGAAACTGTTAAGACCCCTGACGGTAAAGTTTCTTATGACCATAATTACAAACCAGTAGAAAGAGAAGTAACGGCTTTTGAAAACTTCAAAAAGGTACTTGGACGTTCAGAAACTAAAGAGTTCTCTACAGACTTCACACTTGTAGAATCTAAAGATAATTTAATGAAGTCTTATTTAAATGATCATAGATTGCATTTAGAGAATAAGCGTGAATTGTTTGGAATAAATAGCAAGCTGTATTCATTGACCAGTGAAAATAAAACATTCACTAAAGAAGAAATCGTTTCTGAAGTTAGAGCAAGTTTGAAATCTAAAGCCTTACTTGGTGACGAGATCGTTAAGTTTAACGGCAATATGAATATAGCAAAAGGTGAGCTTGTAAAACTTACTAATGATCTTGAGATTAAAACAGGACTATTTAAAAAGGTAACTTTTGAAAAAGGTACTGAATTAAAAGTTATTGATGCTTATAAAGTTAAAGATAAGCCAGTAATGAAAGCACGAATTAAAAATGAAGAATACGAGATTCCTTTCAATAAATTGAATCTTGAATATTCAGATAAATACTTTAATGAGTTTAAAGACCAGTCAAAAGCTAGATTCGATTCACGGCATAAAACTGAAGTCTATACAGAGTTTAGAGAACAGCTTTTAAAGCAAAAAGCGAATGCACCAAAAGACAATTTGAATGCACCTAATCAGCGTATTAAAAACCCAAATACGCCTAATCGAAACACACCTAAATATTAAATGAGGGCGGTTTTATGAATAATTTTATACATAATGGAAAAATTGTTAGTCCTGATGATGAAGTATTAACACAGGCAATTTTGCAAGAGTGTTATCAAAAAGGGATTAGACCTATTTGCGCTTGTCTGCCACAAAAAAACATTGAAATGTATATCGCTAAAATTGGCGAAAACTTTGTTTTAAAGCGTATGCCTAACAGCGCAGATCAGCACGACTTTAGTTGCCTAAGCTATGAGCCACCTACTGAAATTTCAGGACTAGGCGAGGTTATTGGGGAAGCTATCAAGACAGATGAAACAGGGGCAAGTGTTTTAAAGTTTGAGTTCAGTTTGTCAAAAAGCAATGTATCCAAACAAGCGCCTACGCCAAGTGATACACCTAAAGATACTGTAAAAGCTGAAACAACAAAATTGACCTTAAAAGGGACGTTAGATTACTTGCTTGAAGAAGCTTTGTTAAACCGCCACCAACCGAACATGAAGCATAATTGGTTTCAATTTCGCAAGGCATTAAAAGTAGCTTTGAATGATAAAAAGAATAAAAAAGATGATTTAAGTGGATTGGTTTATATCCCTGAATATTACGACCAAACCAAACACAATGAGATTGAAGCCCGAAGAAAAGCAGAGTTGGCAGACCTGAAAGTTAAAGGCAATAAACGCCCATTAAAAATATTTATTGGTGTGATTAAGTCTATTGAAGATGCACGTTTTGATGGGGGCAGAATCATTCTAAAACATGCCCCAACCTTGCATTTATTTATGGATGCAAAAATGTATAGCCGAGTTAATAAACGCTTTGAAGCCGAGCTTGAGCAGGCGCATTATCAAGACGATGTAAACCTATTAGCAATTGGGACTTTTGGATTTGCGGATAGTGGTATCGCAAAGATTGAAGAAATTGCTCTAGTGCCTTTAAATCAAACTTGGCTACCATTTGAGAGCTTGGGTGAAAAAGAACTCTTAGACACGCTTACAATGCAGAATAGGTCATTCATTAAGTGCTTGCGATATAATCTAAGCCCTAAAAGTCCAATTGCAAACGTATTGCTTACAGACACCAACCCACCAACGGCATTTTACTTAATCAATGATCAGACTGAAGATTCTTATATTACTGAAGCAAAGGAATTGATTGCTTCAAGTGAGTTCACATCAATTCTGGTCAATGTCGATCGGGACGTTGTAGACATTCCACCACCTGAAAATAAACCGTTGTTAGGCTATAACAATCATACTGACACCGCAGTTAATAGTTAAGGATTCATATATGGATTACCAAGAACAGGAACAATTTAAAATTTTTGCGGGCTTTGTCGCTTTTCTGATAGCTGTTTTTTGCTTTCTAGTATGGAAAGGCTCAAGTGCCGTAGGTTTAGATTTTGCCACTGGAATGAAGTCTAGTGTTGGCTTAATTGCTTTGGTAGTGGCGCTGTACTTTGCTATCAAATGGGATATACCTAAAGCTATGCTTTACCCTACGGTAGCTGTTTTATTGGTTGTCTGCTTATTCCCTGCATTAAATTATTATGCGCTTGAAGCTTCAGAAAAATCATTTAATCAAACAACTAATTTTCTTGGTCAGCCAGTACAAGAATTTTCAGCGACCACAATTACCGTTATGTGGGGCATGTGGTATATGAAAGCGGTTTACATGCTTGTAGCGGGCTTAATTGGAGTTGTTCTACAAAGAATTAGGTATCCTGAAGAAAATTATTTTTAAGCGTACTAAGCAAAAAAAGCCAGTTCTATACTGGCTTTTTTATTTTTCTAAAAGGTTGTTTTTAGTCTAAGTTTCTTTTAATGATGATTTTGTATTTATTATGGTCACGCTTTCCACGTTGCCCTGAAAAATATATTCCTGAAGTAGATACATTGTCTGAATTAATCAAAACAAATGGTAAATTTTGTTTCGCTAGAGTGATATAAGCTTCAACACAATCTTTTAACTCATTGTTTTTTTGATCTTTTGGCAAGTCAGCTACGATAAAGCCAACATTAAGTTGATGCTTTTCAAATGTTTCAATAGCTTCACGTTGATCTGCGTCATAGTGAATTTTATTAATTAGTCTAGATATACAAATTGAAATAATTTCATAAACAAGAATTGCGAGTGCTAAAAACATCCCCGCAAAAACTGTAATTTCTTTGCTAAAAATTACACCTAAGTATTCACTTATAATGAATTTAATAAAAATAACTAAAGCTACAACGAAAATCAAAATTTTCAGTATGTTTAGAAGAGATGGATCCGTAAATTTGAACAACTCCTATAAGTGATATTCTGCTCCTCAAATGATGTTATAAACATCAATATATGGAGTATTTTATGGCACGTAGACCAAGAAGAAATCATTCAAATGATTTTAAAGCTAAGGTAGCACTTGCTGCGATTAAAGCAGAAAAAACACTTGCTGAATTGAGTGCTGAGTTTGATGTTCATCAAAACCAAATTATTGACTGGAAAAATCAATTGATCTCAGCTTCCTCGCAAGCTTTCGATCAATCAAAAGCTCCAACAGAACCACCCATCGATCTAAAAAAACTACATGCAAAAATCGGTGAGCAGGCATTAGAAATTGATTTTTTAGAAGGTGTGTTGAAGAAACTGGGCCGCTTCAACCACAAAAGTTAATCGACGACTCACTTCAGATTTCAGTATCTAAGCAAGCTAAGCTGCTGAAAGTCTCCCGTGGTTGTTATTACTATCGCCCAAAACCTGTGAGTGCATCAGATCTGAAGCTGATGCGATGTATTGATGAATTACATATGCAATATCCTTTTGCAGGCAGTCGTATGATGCGTGATTTGTTGAATCGTCAAGGACATCATATAGGACGACGTCATACACGTACTTTAATGAAGAAAATGGGTATTCAGGCGTTATATTGCAAACCAAATTTAAGCCAGGCTAATCAAGCTCACCGTAAATATCCATATCTGCTCAAAGGATTGGCTATTCAGCGCAGTAATCAAGTGTGGTCTACGGATATAACGTATATCCCTATGGCAAAAGGCTTTGTTTATTTATGTGCTGTGATTGATTGGCATAGCCGCAAGGTACTTGCGCATAGAGTATCGATTAGTATGGAGGTGGATTTTTGTATTTCGGCTTTAAATGAAGCGATTGAAAAATATGGTCGACCTGAAATATTTAATACAGACCAAGGCAGCCAGTTTACCAGTGATGCATTTATTGATGTATTGAAATCAAATGGCATTCAAATCAGTATGGATGGTAAAGGTCGATGGGTAGATAATGTGATGGTTGAACGATTATGGCGGAGCGTTAAATATGAAGAGGTGTATCTCAAAGCTTATAGCAGTGTCACAGATGCGAAAAAGCAATTAAGTGCATATTTTGAGTTTTATAATTTGAAACGACCTCATTCGAGTCTAGACAAAATGACACCAAATGAGTTTTACTATGATCAGCTACCCCAACAAAACAAGGTGGCTTAACTAGAGCGGAATATCACTTATAAATACGCTTTTAGTTGTTCAAACAAGTGGGACCACCTCTCTCCGCATTTGCGGGGTTTTTAATGCTGAATAAAAGGAAAACTTGATGGAATTGCCCAATATTATTCAACAATTTATTGGAAACAGCGTTTTAGAGCCAAATAAAATTGGTCAGTCGCCATCGGATGTTTATTCTTTTAATCGAAATAATGAAACTTTTTTTCTTAAGCGATCTAGCACTTTATATACAGAGACCACATACAGTGTCTCTCGCGAAGCGAAAATGTTGAGTTGGCTCTCTGAGAAATTAAAGGTGCCTGAACTCATCATGACTTTTCAGGATGAGCAGTTTGAATTAATGATCACTAAAGCGATCAATGCAAAACCAATTTCAGCGCTTTTTTTAACAGACCAAGAATTGCTTGCTATCTATAAGGAGGCACTCAATCTGTTAAATTCAGTTGCTATTATTGATTGTCCATTTATTTCAAACATTGATCATCGGTTAAAAGAGTCAAAATTTTTTATTGATAACCAACTCCTTGACGATATAGATCAAGATGATTTTGACGCTGAATTATGGGGAGACCATAGAACTTACCTAAGTCTATGGAATGAGTTAACTGAGACTCGTGTTGAAGAAAGATTGGTTTTTTCTCATGGCGATATCACGGATAGTAATATTTTTATAGATAAATTCAATGAAATTTACTTTTTAGATCTTGGCCGTGCTGGGTTAGCTGATGAATTTGTAGATATATCCTTTGTTGAACGTTGCCTAAGAGAGGATGCCTCGGAGGAAACTGCTAAAATATTTTTAAAGCATTTAAAAAATGATAGACCTGACAAAAGGAATTATTTTTTAAAACTTGATGAATTGAATTGATTCTAAGCATTATCTAAAAATACTTAATTGTCTTTTAACGTCGCTAAATTTTAAATAAATAAGTGAAGAGTGTTAGTGGAGCCACTGATTTAAAGTTGGCAGAGTAAAACTTGAAGTGCGACATAAACCACCTAATTAATTTAAAGGGTTTATGGAGTATATAAAATTGTCATACCATCATCTTAACTTTGAAGATCGTACTGCATTAATGCTTGAGTCAAGAAAAGAAGGCTTTTCAGCCAGAAAATTTGCTGAACTCATTAAAAGACATCCTAGTACGATCTATCGTGAGCTTAAAAGAAATAGCATCAATGACGTTTATCAAGCTCGATATGCTTCTGATAACACCTTCGCTAGACGTAGACGTGGTCACAGAAAACTCAAAATCGATTCAATCCTCTGGAAATTTATTGTTGAAGCGATCCGTTGTTTATGGTCTCCTCAGCAAATAGCAAAGCGTTTAAAGACATTTCCTGATTTGGATCAAACAATGAATGTAAGCCATACAACGATTTATTCAACGATACGAGCATTACCAAAGGGTGAGTTGAAAAAAGACTTATTATCCTGTCTACGTCATGAAAATAAAAAGCGAAAAGCTAACGGTGAACCTAAAAAAGATTCTATATTACAGGATATTAAAACTATTCATGAGCGCCCAGCCGAAGTTCAAGAAAGAAAAATACCGGGTCATTGGGAAGCTGATTTAATTAAAGGTAAAGACAATAAAAGTTCGATAGCAACACTTATTGAACGAAATACACGGCTCTGTATCTTGGCAACATTACCTGATGCAAAGGCAGAATCAGTGCGCAAGGCTTTAACTGAAGCTCTGAAATATTTACCTGCAGAACTGCGTAAAACGTTGACCTATGACCGTGGACGTGAGATGTCAGAACATAAAATACTCGAAGAAGATTTAGGCATAGATGTATATTTCTGTGACCCACATTCACCCTGGCAAAAAGGCACATGCGAAAATATGAATGGTTTAATTAGGCAATATTTACCTAAAGGGATTGATTTAAATCAGGCAGATCAGCATTATTTAAATCAAGTTGCCATGTCACTGAATACTCGTCCTAGAAAGGCGTTAGATTGGCTTACACCATTAGAGAAATTTGCTCAGCTTGTTGATTATCATATGGCTTTTGAAACTGTCGCACCTCATGTTTGAATTCGCCCCATATTTTTGCTACAGTGAACCAAATTAAGATCATCTATTTACTAGGCCTCGCATTTGCGGGGTTTTTAATGCTGAATAAAAGGAAAACTTGATGGAATTGCCCAATATTATGCACCCGGTCGCGAAGCTGAGCACCGCATTAGCCGCTGCATTGATGCTGAGCGGGTGCATGCCCGGTGAAATCCGCCCGACGATTGGCCAGCAAATGGAAACTGGCGACCAACGGTTTGGCGATCTGGTTTTCCGCCAGCTCGCACCGAATGTCTGGCAGCACACTTCCTATCTCGACATGCCGGGTTTCGGGGCAGTCGCTTCCAACGGTTTGATCGTCAGGGATGGCGGCCGCGTGCTGGTGGTCGATACCGCCTGGACCGATGACCAGACCGCCCAGATCCTCAACTGGATCAAGCAGGAGATCAACCTGCCGGTCGCGCTGGCGGTGGTGACTCACGCGCATCAGGACAAGATGGGCGGTATGGACGCGCTGCATGCGGCGGGGATTGCGACTTATGCCAATGCGTTGTCGAACCAGCTTGCCCCGCAAGAGGGGATGGTTGCGGCGCAACACAGCCTGACTTTCGCCGCCAATGGCTGGGTCGAACCAGCAACCGCGCCCAACTTTGGCCCGCTCAAGGTATTTTACCCCGGCCCCGGCCACACCAGTGACAATATCACCGTTGGGATCGACGGCACCGACATCGCTTTTGGTGGCTGCCTGATCAAGGACAGCAAGGCCAAGTCGCTCGGCAATCTCGGTGATGCCGACACTGAGCACTACGCCGCGTCAGCGCGCGCGTTTGGTGCGGCGTTCCCCAAGGCCAGCATGATCGTGATGAGCCATTCCGCCCCCGATAGCCGCGCCGCAATCACTCATACGGCCCGCATGGCCGACAAGCTGCGCTGAGCCATGGCTGACCACGTCACCCCCAATCTGCCATCGCGCGATTTCGATGTGACAGAGGCGTTTTATGCGAAGCTGGGCTTTGCGACGAGTTGGAAGGATCGCGGCTGGATGATCCTGCAGCGCGGCGGTTTGCAGCTCGAATTCTTCCCCTATCCTGACCTCGACCCAGCTACGAGCTCGTTCGGCTGTTGCCTGCGGTTGGATGATCTCGATGCCATGGTGGCATTGGTGAACGCGGCGGGAGCCGAGGAAAAAAGCACCGGCTGGCCGCGCTTCAAAGCTCCGCAACTGGAGGCGAGCGGCCTGAGGATCGGCTACCTGATCGATCCCGACTGCACGCTGGTGCGGCTGATCCAGAACCCCGACTGACCGCATGCCCGCGAAAATCAAGATTTGCGGGATCAGCACACCCGAGGCGCTCGATGCGACCATCGCGGCGCGGGCGGACTATGCCGGGTTGGTGTTCTATCCAGCGTCGCCCCGTGCGGTTACGTCGAATGTCGCGGGCGCTTTGACATCGCGCGCAGCTGGCCAGATCGCCATGGTCGGTTTGTTCGTCGATGCGGATGATGCTGTCATCGCCGACGCACTGGTGGCAGCCAAGCTGAACGCGCTGCAGCTGCACGGTTCGGAATCGCCCGAACGCGTGGCCCAGTTGCGCGCGCGGTTTGGCAAGCCGGTGTGGAAGGCGCTGCCCGTCGCCAGCGCCAGCGATGTCGCACGCGCCGCAGCCTATGCCGGGGCGGCGGACTTGATCTTGTTCGACGCCAAGACCCCCAAAGGCGCGCTGCCCGGCGGCATGGGGTTGGCGTTCGACTGGTCGCTGCTGGCCGGATATCGCGGTGCCTTGCCGTGGGGGCTGGCAGGCGGGCTAAATCCGACGAATGTTGCCGAGGCGATTGCGCGCACCGGAGCGCCGCTGGTCGATACCTCCAGCGGCGTCGAAAGCGCGCCGGGCGTCAAGGATACCGACAAGATTACCAATTTCGCCTTTGCGGTGCGCTTGGCCTAAATCGCGTCGATCAATAGGCGTCGTTCAGCGCAAAGATCGGCTTGCGGGTGCGCCACTGCCCTCGGGTGAAGTCGGGAAAATCTAACGTGCGATTGCCCTCAGCAATCGATTGTTCCGACAGAGGCGTGATCGCGCTCCAGGCCAGCGCGTCGTAAATGTCGATTGGCATCGGGGCCTTGGCCTTCAGCGCCTCGACAAAAGCGTGGATCACGAACCAGTCCATCCCGCCATGCCCGGCCCCTGCCGCCAGATCGGCGTAGCGTTTCCATAGCGGGTGATCGTATTTCGCAAACCAGCCCTCGGCAGGCTCCCAGCGGTGCGGCTGTGGGCTCTTGCCCTCCAGATAGATCGACTTGTTGACGTCCATCCACAGCCCCTCGGTGCCTTGCACCCGAAAGCCGAGAGAATAGGGGCGCGGCAGCGAGGTGTCGTGGCACAGCATGATCGTTTCACCATTAGTGCAGCCGATCATGGTGTTGACCACATCACCCAGTGCGAATTTCACCTCGGCGTTGGGATGATCGGCAGAGCCGTTCTTGACGACATAATCATGCAGCCCGCGCGCCTTACAGCCGAAGCCGCCAGCGCCCGCTTCGCCCGGCAACGCGACCTTCAGGGTGCGGGTCTGCGGCGGGTAGCACACGCCGGCATCGGCGCAGCCCTGGTACTTCACGGTCAGGGTGGTCGCGCTCGCGCCGGCCGCGGGCGTGCCGGTGAGGGTGCCGAGCAATTCCTTGCGGTAGGTTTCGACGTCGCCGAAGAATTCGTCGCGGTAGGCCTTGCCCTTCGGCAGCGCCATGGTCGCGCCGGTGAAGGCGGCATCGGCCTTGACCGAGGTGCGGTGCCGGTACAGGTAATAGCCGTCGGCGATCCGCCAGCGCACCTCGATGCGGTCCGGCGCGGTGGCCTGCGCGGACAGGACGAAGACCTCGTCGACCGGCGGCAGTTCGAAGTCCTGGGCGACGGCCGAGGTCGCGGGCAGCGCAAGCAGCAGGGCGAGCCCGGCCAGCCAGCGGCGCAGGCGGATCGTGGATGCGGTCATTGGCTCAGTTTACCGGTCGGCTCTCGGCGGCCAGCCATTGCAGGTATTCGGGCAGGCCGGACGCGGCTTCGACCGCGAGCAGCTCCGGGAGTTCGTAGGGATGCAGTTGGCGCAGGCGTTCCTGCAGGGCGGGGTAGGCCTCGGCACTGGTCTTGACCAGCAGCAGGACCTCGGCCGCGGCCTCGACCTTGCGTTGCCAGCGATAGACCGAACGCAGGCCGGGCAGGAGGTTGACGCAGGCGGCCAGGCGCTCGGCCACCAGCGCGGTGGCGATGCGCTCGGCGCTGTCGGCGTCGGGACAGGTGCAGAAGCAGATCAGGGCGCTCACCGGCATAGGGTAGCGGCTGCCCCGATCCGGCGGGCCTGGCGGACATCCGCGTGCGGCCCTTGAAAGTCGGCGGGCCCGCCCCATCTCGGTGGCATGCCGGGTTCGCCCGGTTCTGTTGTCCGCGGTTTGGCACTCGCTTCGCGCGACTGCTAAAATCGCCGGGTTTTTCCACGTCAATCAACCATTTACCGAGGTTGCCATGTCCAATATCAAGCCGCTGCACGACCGCGTGGTCATCAAGCGCATGGAAGAAGAGAAGCTGTCCGCCGGCGGGATCGTGATCCCGGATTCGGCCACCGAGAAGCCGATCAAGGGCGAAGTCGTCGCCGTCGGCACCGGCAAGGTGCTGGACAACGGCCAGGTCCGCGCGCCGCAGGTCAAGGTCGGCGACAAGGTGCTGTTCGGCAAGTACAGCGGCACCGAAGTGAAGCTGGACGGCGTCGAGCTGCTGGTGGTGAAGGAAGACGACCTGTTCGCGATCCTCGGCTGATCGCGCGTCGCTCCCACACATTTCTCATCCGAATAATTTTTCGAGGTAATTCGCAATGGCTGCCAAGGACATTCGTTTCGGCGAAGACGCGCGCTCCAAGATGGTGCGCGGCGTCAACGTGCTCGCCAACGCCGTGAAGGCGACCCTCGGCCCGAAGGGCCGCAACGTCGTGCTGCAGAAGAGCTACGGCGCGCCGACCATCACCAAGGACGGCGTCTCCGTCGCCAAGGAAATCGAACTGGCTGACGCGTTCGAGAACATGGGCGCGCAGATGGTGAAGGAAGTCGCTTCCAAGACCTCCGACAACGCCGGCGACGGCACCACCACCGCCACCGTGCTGGCGCAGGCGTTCATCCGCGAGGGCATGAAGGCGGTCGCCGCCGGCATGAACCCGATGGACCTGAAGCGCGGCATCGACCAGGCGGTGAAGGCCGCGGTCGGCGAACTGAAGTCGCTGTCCAAGCCGTCGTCGACCAGCAAGGAAATCGCCCAGGTCGGCGCGATCTCCGCGAACTCGGATGCCAACATCGGCGACCTGATCGCGCAGGCGATGGACAAGGTCGGCAAGGAAGGCGTGATCACGGTCGAGGAAGGCAGCGGCCTGGACAACGAACTCGACGTGGTCGAGGGCATGCAGTTCGACCGCGGCTACCTGAGCCCGTACTTCGTCAACAACCAGCAGTCGATGTCGGCCGACCTGGATGATCCCTTCATCCTGCTGTACGACAAGAAGATCTCCAACGTGCGCGACCTGCTGCCCGTCCTCGAGGGCGTGGCCAAGGCCGGCAAGCCGCTGCTGATCGTGGCGGAGGAAGTCGAAGGCGAAGCGCTGGCGACCCTGGTGGTCAACACCATCCGCGGCATCGTCAAGGTCTGCGCGGTGAAGGCCCCGGGCTTCGGCGACCGTCGCAAGGCGATGCTGGAAGACATGGCGATCCTGACCGGCGGCGTGGTGATTTCCGAGGAAGTCGGCCTGTCGCTGGAGAAGGCCACCATCAAGGACCTCGGCCGCGCCAAGAAGATCCAGGTGTCGAAGGAAAACACCACCATCATCGATGGCGCCGGCGAAGGCGCGGGCATCGAGGCGCGCATCAAGCAGATCAAGGCGCAGATCGAGGAGACCTCCTCCGACTACGACCGCGAGAAGCTGCAGGAGCGCGTGGCCAAGCTGGCCGGCGGCGTTGCGGTGATCAAGGTCGGTGCCGCCACCGAAGTCGAGATGAAGGAAAAGAAGGCGCGCGTCGAAGACGCCCTGCACGCGACCCGTGCGGCCGTCGAGGAAGGCATCGTCCCGGGCGGCGGCGTCGCCCTGATCCGTGCCAAGGCGGCGATCGCCGGCATCAAGGGCGTGAACGAAGACCAGAACCACGGCATCCAGATCGCCCTGCGCGCGATGGAAGCCCCGCTGCGCGAGATCGTGACCAATGCCGGCGATGAGCCGTCGGTCATCCTCAACCGCGTGGTCGAAGGTTCGGGTGCGTTCGGCTACAACGCCGCCAACGGCGAGTTCGGCGACATGATCGAGTTCGGCATCCTGGACCCGACCAAGGTCACCCGCACCGCGCTGCAGAACGCCGCGTCGATCGCGGGCCTGATGATCACCACCGAAGCGATGGTGGCCGAGGCCCCGAAGAAGGACGAGCCGGCGATGCCGGCCGGCGGCGGCATGGGCGGCATGGGCGGCATGGATTTCTAAGCCCCGCGATCCATCAAGCAAGACCACAAAGCCCGGCCTCGTGCCGGGCTTTGTGCGTTCTGGCGTCCGAGGCGGGAGACTTCCTACCCGCCCCGCGGCAATGTCTGACGCGAAGATCAGAAAACGCCGATATGAACGCGTGCTCGCGGGCGCAACCCTGAGCAGCCGTCCCTGCAACGGAGCGCTGCGTGCCGCGCCTGACCGCACCCCGGCGGCAGGCCGAGGTGTGCGCGCCACTGCCGGCCGCCCACGCCGCTGCGCGTTACGCGCGCCACCTGCCCGAGCGCACGCTGCTGTACGCGCTAGTGCAGGCGCACTACCCGGACTTCATCGCGCGTCTTGAGGCCGAAGACCGCCCGCTGCCCGAGTATGTGCGCGAGGAGTTCGAGACCTACCTGCGCTGCGGCGTGCTCGAGCACGGCTTCCTGCGCGTGGTCTGCGAGCACTGTCGTGCCGAGAGGCTGGTGGCGTATTCCTGCAAGAAGCGCGGGCTGTGCCCGAGCTGCGGCGCACGGCGCATGGCCGAGTCGGCGCGGCATCTGGTGGACGAGGTGTTCGGCCCGCGGCCGGTGCGGCAATGGGTGCTGAGTTTCCCGTACCCGTTGCGCTTCCTGTTCGCCAGCAAGCCTGAGGCGATCGGCCCGGTGCTGGGCATCGTGCATCGTGTGATCGCCGGTTGGCTTGCCGATCAGGCCGGCGTGCCGCGGGATACGGCGCAATGCGGCGTGGTGACCCTGATCCAGCGCTTCGGCAGCGCGCTGAATCTCAACATCCACTTCCACATGCTGTGGCTCGACGGCGTGTACGAGGACACCACCGAGCGTCCGCAGCGCAAGCCGCGCCTGCACCGCACCCGTGCGCCCACATCGGCGCAACTGACGGAACTGGCCAACACCATCGCGCATCGCGTGTGCCGGCACCTGTCGCGCCGCGGCTGGCTCGAAGGCGAAGACGAATCCGTGTTCCTGTCCGACAGCGCGGGTAGCGACGACGGCATGGATGGGCTGCGGATGAGTTCGATGACCTACCGCATCGCCACCGGTCGCGACGCTGGCCGCAAGGTCGTCACGCTGCAAACGCTGCCTGGCGACGCCGGTCCGCTGGAGGGCGACGCCGGCAAGGTCGGCGGCTTCTCGCTGCATGCCGGCGTGGCCGCGGAAGCACACGAAAGCCACAAGCTCGAAAAGCTGTGCCGCTACATCACGCGCCCGGCGATCAGCGAGCAGCGGCTATCGATCTCGCCACAGGGCAGGGTGCGTTACCAGCTCAAGACGCCGTGGCGCAATGGCACCACGCATGTCGAATGGGATGCGGTGGACTTCATCGCCAAGCTGGCGGCACTGGTCCCGCCGCCACGCGCGCATCTCACCCGCTTCCACGGCGTATTCGCCCCGAATGCAAACCTGCGCGCGCAGCTGACGCCCTCGGGGCGCGGCAGGCGGCCTGCGGGCGATGCGGCGCCAGTGGACGTCAGCGCCCACGACGAGCCGCGCAGCCCCGAGCAGAAGCGCCGTGCGATGAGCTGGGCGCAACGGCTCAAGCGGGTCTTTTCCATCGACATCACCACCTGCGCCCACTGCGGCGGCGCGGTGCGGATCGTCGCCAGCATCGAAGACCCCAAGGCCATTCGCGCCATCCTCGCCCACTTCGAGAAACACGGCGCGCTGGAGCAAGCGCACTACCGGCCCGCAGCGCGCGCCCCGCCGCCCGCCGCGTGATGAGGCGCCGGCCACACAGCCGGCAGCCAAGCCAGAGTCCGATCCGATGCGGCCACGACCCCGCAGGGCTGCGCTCGGCCCTGTGCCGGGATTCGGTGAGAAATGGCTACGCACTGAGCCGCTGCGTGGCCCCGCGATGTCGAAAACCCACGCATGAACCCCCGATCTGTGCCCGATCTGTGCCCAAAGCGGCGCTTGCGCGGCCGCTTCCTACCCGCCAGACTCGCCAAAAAGGGCGGTTGAACTTCCTATACCCATATCCCACTTTAGGTTTGGCAGCACCTTTTCAATCAGGTGGTTGTTTACACCAATCCAGCTATTGGCCAATTGAATATTGGTTTCGTCTACTTTTTTTGATTTTTTAAACAGCTTGGTAAAACCGAGTGCCAAAACAGGGGGACCATGTAAAAACGTGCTTCCTGTAATGACTGAACCAACTGTGAGTCCTTTACTGACTTTTTGCAATAAGGATGCTTTTTTATGAGCAGTAGACATAAATCTAACCTTGAGTGTAGAGATTTAAAAAAATGTTCCAACTATAAACAACGGAAATTGAAATACAATTGTATATTTGAAGATGTTGACATTTTTTATGGATTTACCCATTTTCTGCAATTTTAATCCACTTTATCATAAGTGAAGCATTGGTATTTGGTGTATAAAGTTCTTAAAAACTTTTATTGAAACATATATCTCATGTTTTTAGAAATCCGATAAATTGAAAACAATGGAGGGCAGAGTAAAACTTGAAGTGCGACATAAACCACCTAATTAATTTAAAGGGTTTATGGAGTATATAAAATTGTCATACCATCATCTTAACTTTGAAGATCGTACTGCATTAATGCTTGAGTCAAGAAAAGAAGGCTTTTCAGCCAGAAAATTTGCTGAACTCATTAAAAGACATCCTAGTACGATCTATCGTGAGCTTAAAAGAAATAGCATCAATGACGTTTATCAAGCTCAATATGCTTCTGATAACACTTTTGCTAGACGTAGACGTGGTCACAGAAAACTCAAAATCGATTCAATCCTCTGGAAATTTATTGTTGAAGCGATCCGTTGTTTATGGTCTCCTCAGCAAATAGCAAAGCGTTTAAAGACATTTCCTGATTTGGATCAAACAATGAATGTAAGCCATACAACGATTTATTCAACGATACGAGCATTACCCAAGGGTGAGTTGAAAAAAGACTTATTATCCTGTCTACGTCATGAAAATAAAAAGCGAAAAGCTAACGGTGAACCTAAAAAAGATTCTATATTACAGGATATTAAAACTATTCATGAGCGCCCAGCCGAAGTTCAAGAAAGAAAAATACCGGGTCATTGGGAAGCTGATTTAATTAAAGGTAAAGACAATAAAAGTTCGATAGCAACACTTATTGAACGAAATACACGGCTCTGTATCTTGGCAACATTACCTGATGCAAAGGCAGAATCAGTGCGCAAGGCTTTAACTGAAGCTCTGAAATATTTACCTGCAGAACTGCGTAAAACGTTGACCTATGACCGTGGACGTGAGATGTCAGAACATAAAATACTCGAAGAAGATTTAGGCATAGATGTATATTTCTGTGACCCACATTCACCCTGGCAAAAAGGCACATGCGAAAATATGAATGGTTTAATTAGGCAATATTTACCTAAAGGGATTGATTTAAATCAGGCAGATCAGCATTATTTAAATCAAGTTGCCATGTCACTGAATACTCGTCCTAGAAAGGCGTTAGATTGGCTTACACCATTAGAGAAATTTGCTCAGCTTGTTGATTATCATATGGCTTTTGAAACTGTCGCACCTCATGTTTGAATTCGCCGTTTTATATCACCAATAAATCTAAATTTTGGTTTTTAAAATGAACTTATTTAAAATATCTAAAACTGTTTATTAGCTTAACTTGTGATTTAAGTTTTTATGAATATAAAATTGTTAATTTATTAGCTTTACAAGTTTATTTAAATTTCATCGTGCAACATTTTTAACCGATTTTATTATCGATGGTATTTTTTTGTCTGCTTTTCTTTTCCTAGTCTTTTATCTATCTGTCAGCCATATAGTATTTTATTAAATTCTTATGGGAAATGACGAATGTTAAATTATCTTAAGAGCTTTAATAATATCAATACTTATTTGATTTTATCGATAATTCTGCTGTTAATCATAATATCTCTAGATTATTTCTAAACTGAATGAATGTTTATAATGAGTGATTCATATTGCTATTGAAATCGCCTTCTCACTTTGAAAGAAGGCGAGGATGAGGGACTTTTATGTTGAATTATCATTTTAAAAATGCCTTATAAAAGAAGCTTAATGTGTTTTCTTATATAGGTTTAAACATAATTGTTGTATATCTTAAATCCAATTGATCTTAAAATTTTCCTTTATTTTTTGTTATGAGTGCGAGAAAATTGTCAAAAAGGTCAATCAGACTGGGCGTTAATTTGTTTTGCATACTTTTTCCTATATCGAATTAAAGTCATATAACTAACACCATAATCTTTAGCTATTTGAGTGAAAGGGTATGAATCGTCCTTATTTTTAAGGGTATGAATTAACTCTTTTAGTTTTTCTTCTGTAATCGCAGGCGATCTTCCCTTGTATTTACCTTTCTTTTTTTTAGCTAATTTAATTCCCTCTGCTTGATTCTCACTAATAATACCCCTTTCAAGTTCAGCTACAGCGCCTAATACATGGAGTTGAAACTTATCGAACTTGTCATCTGAATTGGGGGTAAAGTTCAGGTTATTTTTGACAATATGAACAGACACTCCTTTTTTATTTAGCTTTTGAACAATGGTTACAAGGTCAATCAAGCTACGTGCCAATCTAAAAACATCATGAGCGTACACAATGTCCCCACTACGGACATAATCGAACATTTCCTGAAGTGCAGGGCGTTTGGCAGTCTTTCCGCTAAAATGATCAATAAAAGTTTTATCTAGCTCAAAGGGTAGATCATGGAGCTGTCTTTCAGGGTTTTGGTCTTTAGTGGATACACGGATATACCCCACTCTTTGAAAGGGTGTGTTTTTAATTTGATCTTCAATATCTAAATTTTCTTTTTCCATAACCAGTATAACAAAATTAGATAACCTCAATGTTATATCACATTAGATTAACAAAACAACCCTATTGTTATAGGGTTTTTAGGGTGTATTATTATATAACAATAGGGTATACCCTATTGTTATATATCTTCAGGTATAAGGAAAAATAACGATGATTAATTTTAATGATCTAAGCGAATCTGAATTATTAAGGATTGCACAGACTGGCATATCAAACCGTATAGGATTGCGTACTTCAGGACATTTGCCTGAAGATGATAGACAGGCTCTTTCAATGGAGCTTCAGGGCTTGTACGAGCAAGATAGAGAACAGTTGATACAATCAATCAAGAAACATAGTGAAGCCTATAAAAGCGAGCAGAGTAATCAGGAATGAAAATTTTTTGCTGAAGCTAATTATAAGTCTAGTCGTGATTTATGGTTGCTTGGGCGTAGTGTTTGTTTCAGAGAACTTATCAGATAACACTGTAGGCATTATTGGATTTTGTGGACTGATATTACTACCTACAGTTTATAAGTTTGTTGGAACATTCTTTAAGGCACAATGAAAGGGTGATCAATGGACAACCAATACAAACTAAGTGACGAAGAACATAGCCTTGTATTTGAGAAAATTAAAGCTGATTTTCTGAATAACTCACTGTCTATAGTCAGCCCTAAAGTCGTCATTACTGGCGGTCAGCCTGCATCGGGTAAAGGCAAGTTGGCAAGAGATTCTATAGATCAGTTCAAAGATAAAGGCGGGAGTGTAATTATTGACCCCGATCAATTAAGAGCCTATCACCCCAAGTATAATGAACTGCAAAAATTGGATGATAAAACATCTTCAGGATTCACCCACCATGATGCTAAAAAGTGGAGTTTAGAATTAATTGAAGAAGCTATAAGCCATAAGAAAAATATTGTTCTTGACCAAACAAGTGCAGATTTTCAAACCTTAAAAAATACAGTTCAAAATTTCAGAGATAAAGGCTACAAAGACGTTGAATTAAAAATAATGGCTGTGCCTGAAATTACATCACGACAAGGTATATACCATCGTTATGAAATGGAAAAGGCGCTGTATGAAACTGGGCGTTTCGTCAATATTGATATTCATAGTGAAATTTATCACAAGCTAGAAAACACAATAGAACAGTTAAAAGATGAACCCATAGTAGACAAGCTAACCGTTTATGACCGTCACTATAACGCTATTGAACAAAAGGACTTTAAAGCTGAAAGGGAAAGACCATTTTCAGATCAGGAGCGCCAACAGCATGAATATAAATGGTTCAAAGTAATAGAAGCAATGCAAACACGCTTTGCCCCATATACAGAGGTTGAGATTGTAAAGGGGCTTCAGGAAAGTGACAGACTTAAATTGAATAATCAAAAACTGGTTAGTGAAGTGACCCAAGTTGATGAAAGTACAGGTGAGAAAATGGACGTAAAAATAGTCAGTAACTTAACTAGCAACTTACTTGTTGCCAAAGATGATTTTGAAAAACAAGATGGTTATTTATCTAAAAATATCAAAGTTGATGGCGAGGACAATTTAGTTATGTTCCGTCAAAATCGAGATCATCTTGAGTTAATCAATGTTACTAAAAATGAAATGATGCTCGATAAGCCGATCGGTAATCATGATTCAAAACAACCTGAATCTACGGCATTACAGGTTTATATGGAGGTTAAAGAAAAGTTAAATAACCTTGAAAATAAAATTTTAATGAAAGTAGATGAACAGCTATCAAATAAACCTAAAGCGCCTGAAGTGAAAGGAGATAGTAAGGCTGAAGTATCTCAATTTCAAAGCAAAGCCCCAGAGCTAGATAAACACCAAATCATTAAAGAAGTCCGAATACAGCTAAAGCAAGAGGGGAAATTGGGTGCTGATTTTGCTAAGTCAGCTAATGGGCTATCCGTTGCTCATGGTGACTATATCAAGCTCAATGAAGCATACAGTCAAAAAGATGGTTTATTTAAAACCACTAATTTACCTAAAGACGCTGAAATTAAAATCACAGGTCACACAACTAAAAAAGGTGAAACCTATGCAACAGGCGTTCATAACAATTCAAATGTAGAGTTAAAAATCAGAAGTGTTGAAGCCCGCTATGGTGATCAATATGTGAAACGCTATGAAACCAATCCTGAAGTAAAACAGGCTGTAGATCAGAGAGTGATAGCACAGCAAACAACATTTAAATCTTTATCTGCTTCAAGGGTACAGGAGTTAAGCCAGTCAAGCCCAAAGCAGGATAAGCCCACTTCAGGCATGAAATTTTAATATTTCTTTCGCCAGTCATAGGGGTTAATCGGGTTAGGACTTTTCCATAACCCGATTTTTTTTGATCGAGCATTATTCTCTAAATCTATGTATGTTCTATCAGGAAGATTGTAGCGATAAGCCCAAGCGTAGCCACTGGCGACCATTGCTTTATTCACATTTAATTTATTCAAGTACAGCTCACCAAGAAACCTACCATTGTTATCAGTTCCATGCTCTTTAACGAGTACCGTTTTGTTTAAGACCATAGACATTAAATATTGTTTCGATTGTTGACCATAAGGCTGTGTAGGCGAATTTTTAGCATTATTGGCAACTTCAGGGGCATCTATGAATGACAGTCTAACCCGCCATTTAGTGTTGTTTGGTTTTGTGATACTCACAGTATCACCGTCTAAAACGTAAGTGACTTTGCCGTAATAATCAGCGTGACAGTATGCTGAAAACAAAAAAAGGGTAATACAAAAAAGCTTATTCATTTTGGTTCACCATAAAACCGTTTTAGCACGTATGGACTTGCAACTTCATTGCTTGGTCCATACGTGCTAAAACTCTTACTGTGAAAAATCATATCCCGATGCTTGGTCAAAACTGCAAGTATGCAGTCTTAACCAGGCATCTACTTTATTGAATGATTTAAGTGGGTTATGAGTGCGAGGAAATTGTCAAAAAGGTCAATCAGTAGTTTGGATTCTTTTGGCGTAAAATCTTCAATTCTTCTTTGCTAATCGCTTCGTTATTAACGATCTTGCTTTCAATTGAGTTGATTTTATCGTTTGAATTTACAGCCTTGATATAGTCAAGATCGGCTTGACTAAGCTCAGGCATAATTTCACTGGCTTGATAAATCACTACAGGTTCTTTGACTGATTCAGATTGGATCTCTTTTACTACTTTTTTAGCTTCAGGCGCTTTTGAAGTTGTTTGTGTAGTTGTGACTGTATTAATTAAAGGGCTTTCAGGTACTTTAGAAACAGATACAGTTTTTCCGTCTTTTTTAACCTCTATTTCGCCTTTTTTAGTGGTCAGTGATGTATGACTAGCCTCTATAGCAACTGGCGTTTCTGTGCCATTCTGTGCTGTTTCAGCGTATGTATTGAAAGCGATTAAGGCTAATACAGGGATTATGATTTTTTTCATAGATAATCCTAAAATTTAGACAAAAAAAAGCTAACAACCTGAATTGTTAGCTTGTGATGAAATTAGTTACCAAACCACGATTTAAAGCTTTGCGTACTGGTCACACCGCTTGAAGCATTGTTAGATGCAAGGTTAGTTTGAACAGCCGACAATTTAGCACCAATCGAGTTGATATAACCTTGTTCAATAGCAATGGCATTTGCTAAGTCTTGGGCTTCTTTAATATTGCGGGTCGAGTTAATTTTGTTCTTCAGTGTGGTTAAGTTTGCTACATGCTCATTTAAAGCATTATAGGAAGCATCACTGAAAGCAAAGCCAGTCTTAACCGTGTTGTAATTTCGCTTGTATTGATCATTGCCTAGCAATTGATTCATACCATCTGAACCAATGGTAGTAAGCACTTTGTCATAAGCCTTTTGAGCATTACCAAATGAGCCAGTCTTTTGATTGGCTACTACGTCTTGCCAAGAGCCTGAAACAACGTCTTGCACATTCTTAACGCCTGAAGTTCCGATACCAGTATTACCAGTCGTACTTTCATATTGTTTCTTCATGATCTCGTATTGCTGTTGCATTTGAACCAATTGCTTGACCATATTTGCAACGGCTGTCGGGTCGAATACAACGTCCCAAGCGTTTGCTGTGTTGGCAGTAAAGGCTAAAGCAAAAGCTACAGCCGACATTTTTATTTTATTCATTTTCATGATTTCACCCTTTCGTTAAATTCGTGTACCCACTGGGAGTAGGTCAAGTTTTCATCTTTACTCAATATTTCCTCAAGAATATTGTGTCTTAACTCATTGCCTGAAAGTATTGGGATAATTTCAGACATATTGCTTAAATCTAATTTGCTAATAACTGAATCATGCGAGTTTTTAATCATAAATTGGCGTAAATAAGGCGGTGTATTCACAACCCAATCAAATTCTGCTTGAGTACAGCCTAAGCCATTATTTTTCTCATTACCCATATATGTAGCGACATTCGCTTTATCATTCGGCAATAGAATTGATGTTTTAAACTGCCCGATCAGATCGTCATCTCTTGTAATGACTTCAGGCGTTGGCGTAACAAAGATCATCATACCGTTACGTCTACGGTACGTGGTTAGCATGATTTTAAGCCATGCTAAGTTAATCGGATTGCTGATATATCTTTGACCTTCTTCGACAACAACAATAAAGGGCTTGCCCTCAGACATGGATATATCAATTTGATGGAAGA
>NZ_CP035937.1 GCF_003024525.3 Acinetobacter cumulans
ACAACCAATAATGTCAGTGATTCACAGGTGCTTGGTGATTTACTTAATCAGATTCCACAAGATGAGCAGATTGACTCTGTTTATACCGATGGAGCTTATGACACCAAGCAATGCCGTCAGGTCATTGCAGATCGGCAAGCGCATGCGGTGATTCCACCTAGAAAAAATGCGAAACCATGGAAAGATACAAAGAGTAGCTCGCTAGAGCGAAATGAATTACTTCGAACAGTTAAACATTTAGGCAGGACATTATGGAAAAAATGGTCAGGCTATCATCGCCGCAGTTTGGTGGAAACCAAGATGCATTGCATCAAATTATTAGGCGATAAATTAATGGCAAGAAGCTTTCCTAGTCAGGTGAATGAGATCCATGCACGTGTAGCAGTCCTTAACAGATTTACGGAATTAGGTCGCCCACTTACCCAAGTTACGCCTTAAATTTGGATCAATTAGGGGCGCTTTGCATTTCAAATCTTTGTGCAACAAAGCCTCAGAAAACTGAAGGAACCTCCATTGAATCGAACTAATATTTTTTTTGGTGAATCGCATTCTGACTGGTTGCCTGTCAGAGGCGGAGAATCTGGTGATTTTGTTTTTCGACGTGGTGACGGGCATGCCTTCGCGAAAATCGCACCTGCTTCCCGCCGCGGTGAGCTCGCTGGAGAGCGTGACCGCCTCATTTGGCTCAAAGGTCGAGGTGTGGCTTGCCCCGAGGTCATCAACTGGCAGGAGGAACAGGAGGGTGCATGCTTGGTGATAACGGCAATTCCGGGAGTACCGGCGGCTGATCTGTCTGGAGCGGATTTGCTCAAAGCGTGGCCGTCAATGGGGCAGCAACTTGGCGCTGTTCACAGCCTATCGGTTGATCAATGTCCGTTTGAGCGCAGGCTGTCGCGAATGTTCGGACGCGCCGTTGATGTGGTGTCCCGCAATGCCGTCAATCCCGACTTCTTACCGGACGAGGACAAGAGTACGCCGCAGCTCGATCTTTTGGCTCGTGTCGAACGAGAGCTACCGGTGCGGCTCGACCAAGAGCGCACCGATATGGTTGTTTGCCATGGTGATCCCTGCATGCCGAACTTCATGGTGGACCCTAAAACTCTTCAATGCACGGGTCTGATCGACCTTGGGCGGCTCGGAACAGCAGATCGCTATGCCGATTTGGCACTCATGATTGCTAACGCCGAAGAGAACTGGGCAGCGCCAGATGAAGCAGAGCGCGCCTTCGCTGTCCTATTCAATGTATTGGGGATCGAAGCCCCCGACCGCGAACGCCTTGCCTTCTATCTGCGATTGGACCCTCTGACTTGGGGTTGATGTTCATGCCGCCTGTTTTTCCTGCTCATTGGCACGTTTCGCAACCTGTTCTCATTGCGGACACCTTTTCCAGCCTCGTTTGGAAAGTTTCATTGCCAGACGGGACTCCTGCAATCGTCAAGGGATTGAAACCTATAGAAGACATTGCTGATGAACTGCGCGGGGCCGACTATCTGGTATGGCGCAATGGGAGGGGAGCAGTCCGGTTGCTCGGTCGTGAGAACAATCTGATGTTGCTCGAATATGCCGGGGAGCGAATGCTCTCTCACATCGTTGCCGAGCACGGCGACTACCAGGCGACCGAAATTGCAGCGGAACTAATGGCGAAGCTGTATGCCGCATCTGAGGAACCCCTGCCTTCTGCCCTTCTCCCGATCCGGGATCGCTTTGCAGCTTTGTTTCAGCGGGCGCGCGATGATCAAAACGCAGGTTGTCAAACTGACTACGTCCACGCGGCGATTATAGCCGATCAAATGATGAGCAATGCCTCGGAACTGCGTGGGCTACATGGCGATCTGCATCATGAAAACATCATGTTCTCCAGTCGCGGCTGGCTGGTGATAGATCCCGTCGGTCTGGTCGGTGAAGTGGGCTTTGGCGCCGCCAATATGTTCTACGATCCGGCTGACAGAGACGACCTTTGTCTCGATCCTAGACGCATTGCACAGATGGCGGACGCATTCTCTCGTGCGCTGGACGTCGATCCGCGTCGCCTGCTCGACCAGGCGTACGCTTATGGGTGCCTTTCCGCAGCTTGGAACGCGGATGGAGAAGAGGAGCAACGCGATCTAGCTATCGCGGCCGCGATCAAGCAGGTGCGACAGACGTCATACTAGATATCAAGCGACTTCTCCTATCCCCTGGGAACACATCAATCTCACCGGAGAATATCGCTGGCCAAAGCCTTAGCGTAGGATTCCGCCCCTTCCCGCAAACGACCCCAATATGAAAAACCCCGGCAGGATGCTGGGGTTTTTTATTGCCTATCATTTCTCATTTGCAAAACAAGCATAATGCTCCTAAAATATAGACTATAATCTATATTTTGGTTGTGGTATGTGGATAGTCATTACGACAGATCTATTTAATGAATGGCTTGAACAGCAAGACGAATCAACACAAGAGAAGGTTCTGGCTGCCCTAGTTGTTCTACAGCAGCAAGGACCAAGTTTAGGCCGCCCTTTAGTAGATACTGTCTATGACTCTAAATTTACCAACATGAAAGAGCTTCGTGTTCAACATCGAGGTAAACCACTGAGAGCTTTCTTCGCATTTGATCCTTTACGACAGGCTATTGTTCTATGTATTGCTGATAAAGGCAGTAAAAAGCGTTTTTATAAAGACATGCTGGATATTGCAGATGAACAATACCAACTTCATCTCACCACCCTAGGAGATAAATCTAATGGCTAAGACTCTGCAAGAATTGTTAGCTAGCCGCTCTCCAGAGAGCCAAGCCCGTATTCAAAAAATGGCAGATGAATTACTGCTAGAAAATCAGCTTCATCTTATTCGTGAAGAACTTGAAATCTCTCAAAAGGAACTTGCTGAAACTTTGGGAATAAAACAGCCATCGCTTTCAGCAATAGAAAATCGTGGCAATGATCTTAAGATTTCAACCATGAAAAAGTATGTTGAGGCAATGGGCGGGAAGCTCCGTATTGATGTAGAGCTTCCAACAGGAAAACATATAGGATTCAATGTTTAACAATAAAAATGGGAGCTAAAGACTCCCATTTTTAGATTCGTATAATCGCCATTATGTTAAATTAGCGATATTAAGAATAATTTAGCTTTCGCAAAAAACATATAATTTACTTCTTAAGTAATCCAAACGATTGTTTTCTTTGATAAGTGGATCACCATTGCGATATAAAACGATATCATCCATTGATCCCATTCCTCCAATGGTACTTTGTATTTTATATTTTGCGTATTCTAGATCATCATCAATATAGAACAGTATTCTTTTATACATTTCTGCCCAATGTTCTAAATTCTGTTCTTCAAACAATTCTATTAGTTCTTGAATTGTTGATTTTAAATCTTCAATTTTATTTTTCATAAAAGTATTTTTTAAGATTCTCTAAAATTAACATAATACACGTTATACGAATTCCCAAGGCATGGCTTTTAGTCATGCTTTTTTTATCAAAAGACTATACCTGAATGATAGCGAGCCAAATCGCATACAATATCTATCATTAGACTTAATGCAATAATTAAATGATAGTATTATCATTAATCTAATAGAATTAAGATTAAATGATAGAAATGAATACACGTATTTATCTACGAGCTTCAACTAAAGATCAAGATGCAGAAAGGGCTTTGCAGATTCTTCAGGATCTAAACCAAAACTTGAATTTGGGTGAAACCATTGTGTACGTGGAAAACTATAGTGGTACGAAGTTAGACCGACCTGAATTGAATAAGCTACTGTCAGAAGCAAATCAAGGTGACACATTGTTAGTTGAAAGTATTGACCGCTTATCACGCCTAACCCAACGAGATTTTCAAGAGCTGAAGCGCAGGATCCAGGAGAAGGGACTTCGTTTAGTCGTAGCAGATCTTCCTACTACCTACCAAATGATTCAAACCAGTGACAGCATTACTCATTCAATCTTGGAACTCATCAACAATATGTTGATTGATCTTCTGGCAACAATGGCCCGCCTAGACAATGAGAAACGTATAGAACGTATTAAGCAGGGCCTGGCACGTTCGGGTTACAAACCAACAGGCAAGAAGGCAAATGAGGCTAAACATAAACGAATAAAAGAATTGCTAGTAGTTGGCAATATGACTAAGGAAGAAATTGCCAAAGCAGTGAATTGTGGAGTTGCAACTGTCTATCGAGTTGCTAAAGTTATCTAAAAGAGGCTTATCTCAACGCGCCCCCAATGGGGCACCGCTGCATTCAGGTTACTTCACATAAGAAATTTTATGTTAAATGATTGTTAGAAATGCCCCTTGATCGAGGCATTTTCTATAAAGAATACTAAAAACTAATTAAAGCCAACCAAGTTTCAAAACAAGGCAGTTCTCAGCAATCATATTTTTAAATTATATAACTCCCAACTGAGCTTTTGCTCCAACGATAAGGCTTTCATTTTGAGTTTCTAAGGCAAATAAACCATACATCAAAGGAGAGGCCGCTGCTCTTTCTAAAGTCTGTTCATATAGTTTATTCCAAACTTTACCCCCTAGTTTTTCATACTCGATGATTAGAGTTTTGAGGCTTTCTTCTCCAAACAAAGTTACATGCCCAGCAAAATCAATCGCTGGGTCATCTATATGGGCTGTTGACCAATCAATAACGCCTGAAACAGCTCCATCCTTTGAAGCTAGTACATGCCCAGCATATAAATCGCCATGTATAAATTGGGTGAAATCTGCCCATAGAACATCATTATCCAACCATTTTCTGTAGCGGGTTTCCAATTGCTCACTTATACCAATTTCAGATTTTACTAACTGCAAATTGTTTGCTATTTCAGGTCTTAAATCTGAAGGTTTCATAATTTTCAAATCATTTTCCCGAACTTCTTTTTCAGGAATACTATGGATTTCAAATAAGGTTTTTGCCAAAGATGTTATGTATTTCGGGCTATCTTTGTCCATATTCCAAATTATTTCATAGGTTTCAGCATCCAAATTTAAAACAGGATTATCTTTAAGTATGGGATAAGCCACTAATTCTGTAGATGAAATTCTCCAATCAGGAACCTCTACAGAAAGATGTTTTTTTACCAATTCTAAAATGCGTTTTTCTTTCTTGATTTGTTCCCTCATGCCATCACGACGAGGAATACGCAGCAACCATTGTTGCCCCTTTGTATCAAGAGCAAAAACGACCTTAAAATCAATGCCCATTTCATTGAAATTCATTTTGTCCGTAAGCAACAAGCCGTGTGCTTCAGCAAGTGATTGAATATCTTGAATTGTCATTTTTAATTTCCTTTAAAGAGTTCAATAATTAATGTTCGGATTAGATTGGCTATCATTAACAATCTCTCTCAAAAGTCTTGATGATTTTGTGGTCTTTGATCTCGTAGATAATGTCAGCAATATTATCGACCAATTGCTTGTCATGAGATACGAAGATAATAGTTCCTGCATAGGACTTCATCATTGTTTCTAATGCGGCAATACTTTTTAGGTCAAGATAGTTTCCTGGTTCATCCATAAGCAAAATATTATATTTTCCTAAAAGCATTTTGGATAAAAGCAGTTTGATGATTTCACCTCCCGATAAGTCGGATAAGTTTTTTTGAATATCATTCGCTCCGATCCCCATTGAAGCCAATACTGCACGAATTTCCGCAACTGTGTACTCGCACTCTTCCTGCATAAAGGAGAGCACAGATTTATGCGTGTTAAATTTATATCCTGTTTGTGTAAAGTAGCCAATTTCAGCTTTTGGAGATATGGTTAATCCATCAGCACGTTCTGATATCATTTTTAACAAGGACGTTTTCCCTGTTCCATTCGATCCAGTTATAGCGACTTTAGCGCCAAGCGGTATTATAAAGTTAGCGTCATCAAAGATAGTACGGCTACCAAATTTTAAGCTCAGACCATCTGCCGTAATCGGGAACTTATTGTGCAGTTCTAGGGCTGAACTTTGACGAAAACGAATAGAACGCAAATGCTCTGGTGCTTGAATATCTTCTAATGCAGCCAAACGCTTTTCCATACTCTTAGCTGCCTGATACAGTTTTCTTTGCTTGGTGCCAGTCATTTTTGCATGCCCAAGTCGTCCAGCACTTTCGGTAGAGTTTTTGGATTTTTCTCCTTTTTTCTTATTGTCTAATCGATTAGCTTGCTGGCGTTTTTCTTGCACAGCAGATTCTAATCGCTCCCGTTCCTTCATCATCAGCTCATATTCTACGGCTTGGTGTTGTCGCTCTTCTTCTTTTTGACGCAAGTAATCCGAGTAACCACCCCAATATTCCGTAATTTTACCGTCTTTTAACTCCCATATCTTGTCTACAACCATATCAAGAAAATATCGGTCATGACTGATAACAAGTAATGCTCCATCAAATGCTTTAAGTTGACCAATAAGTAGATCTATTCCATTGAGATCAAGGTGGCTGGTTGGTTCATCCGCTAGAATGCCATGTACTTGTTGGGAAAATGCGGCAGCAATTTTTGCACGAGTTTCCTCTCCGCCACTCATTGTGTCGTTTTGTACATTGGAAACACCAAGGCGAGATAACATTGCCCGGTCTTCGACCGTTTCTATTTCGATTCCGCCCAGTTGGCTGATATGTGCAAAATCACCAAAACGCTGTAATGTCGCTTCGGCTAAAACAATTTCGCCATTAAGTACTTTGAGTAAACTACTCTTTCCTGCTCCGTTATCACCCACAAGACCAATACGGTCATAAGAGTGAATTTCCAATTCATCAATATCCAAAACATCACGCCCAGCATAATCCAAGCGTATGTTTCTCGCTTTAATAATTAAACTCATTTTTATTTACTCCTGTTTAGCTCTTGAAATTTTTTATGCAGCAAACAGGATTTAGGTGAAAACAAAAGCTAGCATCACAGTGTCCTCCCAAAAAAAAAGCTATTCATCCACAGGGTGGACAAATAGCTAGTCAATTAAGTTATAACTGGAAACTATGCACTAAAAGCATACTTATAAATTAAGCATACTTTTACTTTATATATCCGCATATATTCTTAAAGACACAACAAAAGCCCACCATTATAAAATAGTGTCACTATGCAAATAGTTGTGTCTTAACGAATGCGGATAGAATGCATAAACTTACCTAAAAAATAAAATTCAGTTTTATGATAACTTTACTGTTAAAAGAAGTCTAGACAACCTTGTTTTATGCTTGGATATAAGGCTTATTTTAAAATAATAGTAGTGAAGATTTTCTAAAATTAACATAATACACCTTATACGAAATAAAAATGGGAGCCTTAAGCTCCCATTTTTTAAGTAATTTTTTCAAATAAGGCTTGGGTGAGCATCTAAAATTCGAATCAATGTAGCTGCTGGTCCAGTTGGATAGCGTCGTCCCTGTTCCCAATTTTGCAGGGTACGGGGGCTAATATGTAGACGTGCAGCAAATTCATTTTGGCTCAAGCCAGTTTTTTCACGTACTTCTTTAATATCAGGCAATTCGAGTTCTGTAACTCGGCTTGCTTTAACTTCTTTACGTTTGATAGCTCCAGCTTCTTTGATTGAAGCAACCAAGTCATCAAATAAGTTGTTATCCATGAAATTGCTCCTTCACGAGTTGGTGCAGAATGGCGGTTTCCTTATCTGTTAAATTATCTTTTACTGATTTTGGATAAGCCACTAAGAAAAAGATCTGATCATCCTCGGTGACCCAATAATAAATCACCCGTATCCCACCACTTTTCCCTTTGTTACCTTGAGCACAACGTACTTTGCGAATACCACCGCCATTCTTGATTAGGTCACCTCTATCAGGCTGTACCAAAAGATCTTGCTGAAGTTGACGATATTCCTCATCAGATACAAGGTCTTTAATTTGCTTGGTAAAGATGCTGGTTTCAATAAATAACATGGACTCTTTATACGTCAATGGCGTATTTGAATTTTAGCAGTTTCCATAACAAAAAACGAGAGCTGGTAGATCTCGTTTCGCATAACAGCCATTATGTTAAATAATTAAGGATAAAAGCTTTATTACTAAATAGAACAGTTGCTTAAAGCAGTATAGAGTTAAGTTTGCATTTTAATATCAAGTTGTCTTTCAGCACCGATAATCACCATACGAATCCCATTTTCAAAAATGTCATCCGCATTCATATTTTGTAAGGTATTCACTCCTTGGAGCATGAGTGGATATATAGTTGGATCGGCTTCGAATGGTGGGTCTGATCTTATTTCTTCTTGCTGCTCCTCAAGGACCCACCCAACAATAAACCTTCCTAATGTCATAAGTAATGCAACTGCTTCAACAGGAGAAAACCCAGCATGAGATAACAGCGCAACTTGGGCCTCAATCGTGTTGAAATGTCCTTGACTGGGGCTAGTTCTTGCATGTAGACGAGCACCATCACGGTAAGCTAGTAGTGCTCGACGAAAGCTTACAGAATTAGCGAGCAACCAATCTTGCCATGTCATCCCATCGATGGGTAAAGAAACTAAATGGTGTTCATTTATAATGGTTTCCGCCATTGCTTCCATTAACAAGGATTTATTCTTGAAATGCCAATATAGAGTTGGAGATTTAATACCCAATCGTTGAGCTAGCTTGCGTGTGGTTATTGAATCTATGCCTTCTTCATTCAACATATCCAATGCGGTACGCAGGACTATTTCACGTGTCAGACGTTGAGGTGCAATATCTTTTTTACTCATAAATCTATCACTGATAGGGAGTGTGTGAGAGAATATTAATTCTATCATTGCTAGAGAAGGCATTTGTGAAGAAATCATTGAGCGTGATTTTAATCACTATATTTCTGGATGCTGTTGGGATTGGTTTAATTATGCCGATCTTGCCTGAATTATTACGGTCATTGGCTGGAGCTGAAGCAGGCGGTGTTCACTATGGTGCTTTATTAGCTGTGTATGCTCTGATGCAGTTCATTTTTGCACCTATCCTTGGAGCGTTGAGTGACCGATTTGGACGTCGACCTGTATTAATTATTTCAATTGCTGGTGCAACGGCTGATTATCTCCTAATGGCTGCTGCTCCTTCTCTATTGTGGCTATATATTGGTCGTATTTTTGCGGGAATTACAGGTGCCAACATGGCTGTTGCAACAGCTTATGTTTCAGATATTACTCCAGCCCATGAGCGTGCAAAAAGGTTTGGTCTCCTTGGAGCTGTCTTTGGTATTGGGTTTATAGCGGGTCCGGTAATAGGTGGAGTTTTGGGTGAATGGAACTTACATGCACCGTTCTTTGCTGCTGCTTTTATGAATGGGATTAATTTAATAATGACAGCAGTCTTATTAAAAGAATCAAAACACAGCAATAAAATGACTGAGAAGGTTCAGGAGCAATCAATATTAAAGAAATTATCCTATTTGATCACTCAACCTAATATGGCTCCATTGCTTGGTATCTTTTTAATTATCACATTGGTTTCACAAGTCCCCGCAACTTTATGGGTTATCTATGGGCAGGATCGTTATGGCTGGAGTATATTTATTGCAGGTGTTTCCCTTGCTAGTTATGGAATATGCCATTCTATTGCACAGGCTTTTGCTATCGCCCCTATGGTAAAGAGGTTTGGAGAGAAAAATACGTTGTTATGTGGAATAGCTTGCGATGCAATTGGTTTACTTCTTTTATCTATTGCTGTTGAAGAATGGGTGCCTTTTGCGTTGTTACCATTGTTTGCCCTTGGTGGAGTAGCCGTTCCTGCTTTGCAAGCAATGATGTCCAGAGGTATTAGTGATGAAAGACAAGGTGAATTACAAGGGCTATTAAGCAGTTTTAATAGTCTGGGGGCTATAATTGGTCCTGTATTAGTTACTAGCCTCTATTTTATGACTCAGGCATCAGCTCCTGGAATGGTATGGGCATTAGCTGCAATACTTTATGTAATCACCCTACCCTTATTGCTTAAGTATCGCCTGAATAAATATTCTGGAGTTCCATAAAATATTTAATTTATTGGTTTAAAAACTAATGGATTCTATAGTTTATCTAAAATTAACATAATACACGTTATACGAAACGTGATATAATTTTCCTTGAAATTCATATACTTATTTCAAAGTTTATAGCCCGAACATCACTGTTCGGGCTTTTTTTATGATTTATCACGTTCCACGCCTATTATTTAAGCAATGTTTCACGATTTTGATTAGCTCAATTGAATAATCAGGATGCCTGGTCTTTTTCTTTTTGGCGTTTATCCAGCTCTTTTTTCAGCTCCTTTTTATCCTGGTACGATGCGATCAGCATGATCGGGATCAACAGCGGGGCCACAATAATGCCTAGGGCAATGTCTTTCAGTTTCGGCATGATCTTTCTCCCTTAGTCATTATCAAAAACAGCATTCAGTACACGGCCAAATAAGCCACGTTTTTTCTTTGTCTCATAATGCGTATTTGGTACGTGTTTTGGTGTTTCATTAGGGCGTGTCACCAATGTCTCATGGGATGTTTTAATTTCACTATCTCTATTATTATCAATAGTTTCACTTATTCCACTATTGTTGTCGCATGGTGCATCATTGGAATGTGTCACTGGTGTATCATGAGACATTTTTTCTTCAGACTCTTTATGCCCTAATAGCAATTGAAAGCGGTCTATTTGATCTAAATAGCGTTTCTCACGATCTTTGTATGACTCAATTTCCTTTTTCATAAAATCAACAAGCTGACGTAAATCAGCATCATCTTTAGACTGATCCACTTCTTGTTTTTGTTCATGCTTTTTGATCGGCTCTCCAAAGCATCGGATGACTTCTGCAATATCAAAAAGACCATCAGCGCTTCGAGATATACGCCCTTCTTTTATGGCCCTATATAGCGTAGAACGACTGACGTTAAAGCGGTTAGATACTTCACTTAGTGATAATTTAGCCATTTACTAAATCCTTTTATTTAATGGCATATATCCCACTTTTTTTAGGTATGGATATAGTTCTTTGATTTTTTCAGGATCGTGAAGCATCTCAGCAATACGAATAGCAAATTGTGGATAGCTTTCAGTTCCCTGGGAATACCGACCCATTTCCGGTAGCTCTGAAAGTTTATTGGCAAACATGTGGCGTTGTGCATCGGTCATTTGGGTAAAGAGATCTACCGTGTTTGGATCTCTTTCTGAAGGTATCGAATCAATTTTTTTATGCTTAAAAGTGAATGATAAGCCTGAGATAGATCTTCCTGTTTTGTACTGTTCGTATTTTACATGTATATCAGTCAGCTCATTGATTTGCTTTATGGCTGGTTCTAAAACACGACTTTTAAAATTAACCATTTTTTGATATTCATTCATCTCAAGTCCTAATTTTTCTCTGAACTCAGATAAAGAAATAACAGGTGTTTTTCCTACGTCTCTCCAAGCAATTAGAAACTCATATAGACGAATAGCATATTTGCTAGTTAGTTGCGCAACCTGTTTAAGTTGATAGCTCGTAAAGTGCTTTTCCAATCTTGTAATAAGAGGAACAACATCTGGTGCAAAGGTAACTTCTAATGTAGCAAGGTCATCAACATATGCAATTCGGCTAACCCAGCGGGATTTGACTACAATTTCTTTGTTTGTATCTTTATGAATTTCCTTAAAAGAGAACTTTCTTTCAAAAAGATTATTAACTGCATTTTTTAGAGCGTTATACGCAGCTTCTTTGGTGACATCAAAGCGAGAAGCATAATCAGAAGCATGGATTTCTAATTTACTGTCGGATGAGATCCCTTGGCCTGTTTCTCTTGCTCTTATTATTGATAAAAGGATAAGCCGTTGCTCGGTTACTTCGAGATTATAACTGGCATTAATTAAGGCATTATCTTTTACTACTAAGTCATTTTTCATAAGACTGCATAGGTTATAAGTGTTATTAAGACTACATTAGCATTCGATGTAATCAAATGCAAAGAAATTGTAGTCTTATGACAAAGAAATTGTAGTCTTATGACAAAGAAATTGTAGTCTTATGACAAAGAAATTGTAGTCTTATCCACCTTGAAAGCCTTGCAAACAAAGGTTTTCAGAGAGTCTAAAAGCATTAAAAACTTTAAAAATAATTAAAAGCCAAGGTAAGGAAAAATTGCCCTCGGTTTTCGCTACGCTCAAACTCTATTGAACTTCGCTTTCGCTCAGTTCGTAGGGGCAATTTTTGGCTTAAAATTTCGTGACTTTTAAAAAAGAAAAGCAACTAGGAATTCGCTTCGCTCATAGAACTTTTTCACTCGCTTCGCTCGACATAAAGCCATCGTAATCAGTTCGCACCCATTCGGGATGCTCTGATTCTGAGTTCTTGATACACAGGGGAGCCTGTAATCAGGGAAAAACAGGTGAAAAATTTAGATCCCTGTAGTTCGCTCGTAGACACTCGCTAAATGCTCTCATTTGCGATTTAAGAGTTTTTTCTTAACTCAACTATAAATCTACTGTGGTTTAGCAAAACATCGCTAAAAACCCTATTTTTTTGCGTTTAAACAGCATTCACCAAGGTCGGTAATCGTTGTTATTTTCATTTTCTGGTTTTTTAGGCTCGTTTTTCTGCTGTTTTTCCAATTCTTGGCGTTTTAAAAATGCCAAATGTTCTCGTTCGTGTCTTTCTTGTTCATAGCGTTGTTCTTTTTGCTCTCGTTCTTTACGTAATTGCTCTCTAAATTCACTTTCTCTGCGATCATTTTCAATTCTTCGTTGGCGATCTACTTCCGCTTGGCGTACTTGCTGCATTCTTTCTTGTTCAATTTTGAGATCATCTGCCCGTTTTGCTTTAAGGAGGGGACTCATATCATCATTAAAATCATGTAGGGTATCGAATGAATGAACGTACTCTCGTTTTAGCTTCTGCCAAAACGTGGGTTTTATCGTTGGTCGTTCAATCCCATTATTTTCCAGTATCTCTGAGCATTGACCTAAGCGTTGGACGACATTCTCAATATCGTATTCTTTAGCAAGTTGTTCGACCTCGGTTGCGTATTCTCTCCAGTTCTCATTTTTTGCCTGTTCTACTGATTTTTCAGTCGCATAAAAATCAGGTTTTTTTATATCTCTGTAAGTATGATGGTAAGAGTCATAAAACAAATTATTGGTATGTAGGTAAAAATCGCTTTTGTTTTCTGCTAACCATCGTTTTGTCTTGGTGAGATTTGATTCAATCTGCTTTTGATTATCAGCAGCATTGCTTTGAATGGTGTAAAACTGATTGGCAAATTCTGCATAAATATCTTGGCACCGGATGAAGTCATCATATGCGTTGTCGATCTGTTGAACCTGTTGTTCTTGCAGGCGTTCTTCTTCTAGGTTGAGATTTACTAATTCTGCTAAAAGCTCTTTTTCTTCTGCTTCGGTTAACTGAAGTTCGTTTTCCAGCTGGGTAATCTGATCTTCTAATCGACTTGGAACAATAATTTCTTGATCAAGGCCCTTGATGATCTGTTGGTATTCTCGTGCAGCATCTAAATTTTTGGCTTTGATTGCATCATTTTCAAGTGCAATTCTTGGCAGCACAATTTCAGTGTTACGTTCTTCAAGCGGTCTTTTTTGTTCCTCGTCATATTGTCTGCGAAGTGCTGTAGCTTCATGCCCTTCATGATGAGTGGGTTCAAGAAAGTCTAAGCCCTGATCCTTGTAACTCCGGTGGTCGATGCGTTCGTCTAGTCCGGCATTTTCCAATACTGTGTTTACAACATTGGCAAAAGTTGCTCGGCTGTCCTTCAGGATCTCGGGACCATGGTCGTTGAAGATTCTTTGTTTCTTTCCTAATTCGCCTTTTTCATTGATGAGTCTGGTCGTGAACATCATGTGTACGTGATAGTTTTTATTATTGGTTTCATCGTTATGTTCATGTGGTGCATGGATGCAGGCATCGACAATAACATTGTGCTTGTTCACAAAGTCTCGGCAAAAGTCATCAACGATTTTTATGCGTTCTGCATCTGTTAATTCATGTGGTAAAGCACAGATATATTCTTTGGCGAGTCGTGCATTGGCTTTCATTGAGCCATTGGCATTGAATTCTTTTTTTTCTACTGTATTCCAAAGTGTTTGACGGTCTAAAAGTTTTGTATTGGTATGTTCTGGTGCATAAATATTTTTGTATTCAAGTCCCTTTTTTTTAGTGTAGTCCTGAGTCTTTCCAAAAGTCAGATCCTCTAATTTTTCACAGGCACGATAAGCAGCACAAGCAACGGCTGAACGTCCGTCACTTCGTGAGATGTTGCTTTCATTCAAATGAAAAATTGCCACTTTAAAAACCTAAATTTCTGCATACCGTGGTTTTGATTTTTGCAACTTTGAAAAAGTTGCTGACCATGCTAAAGCGAGGTCATGGGGTACAGGGGAAACCCCTGTCGCAACGTCCACTTTTGAATGAAATGATAAAAGTGGGTAAGTGCGCCCTTCGTTTCACTCCGGGAAAACTTCGCTTCGCTACGTTTGATATTGCTCGCTTTGTTTTTTGACTCTATGATGATGTTTGATTATTGATCATCACGGTTTAATACTATGTCAGATATTCAAGAAAAGAAAGATGCAGTTTTAAAGAAACTCACCAAAGCACAGCAGAAAAAATTATCCCTGCAAGAGCAAATTGAGTATTTAAAAAAAGAACAAGAGCAGATCTTAGAACAGGCAAAACAGAAACAGAATGAGCTTAAACTCAAACAGCAAAAACTTTTAAGCGAAGCAAAAGCCCAAGAACGGAAAAATGAAACTAGACGGAAAATTTTGCTTGGCGCTTGGGTTTTGAATAAATTTAAGAATGATGAATCTTTTAAACATCAATGGGCTGATTTTGAGCAGTTTTTAAGTGCGGAAAGTAAGACAGAAGAAAATAGACAGAAAGATAAAGAGCTTTTTAATAATCTTTTTAAGGGAAAGTTCTAAATTTCATATAAGAGATTTTATGTTAAATCGATAATCAAAAAGCCCATGAAAGTAAGCCTTTTTTCATCCATGAGATTTACTTACTTCTTCTAAAATTTTGCTTTTTACCCAGTTTGAAAAATCTTTTTGATTTTCTACAAAGTGTAAAAGATCAGCCTCACTTTCCCGATTAAAACTTATACTTTTAACTTTTCTACTCTGCTTTTCATATTTTGCATTTATTGCAATTTTTCGCCAATTTGTTTGATCGACAATATCATAAGCAGCAGCGAAAACATTATTTGCATCATTTTCATCAATACAAACTTCAATATTTTCTGCATTGAAAATACGGATTTCATCCATTTCTATTTTTTTATTGGTAGATGAAGTGAACCCGAAAAATAAGGTAATACCATGTTTTGATGTTATTTCTATATTGCCAAAAGATTCATCAGTATTTGTATGAGATTGATCTAATAGAATTTCACAGCTAGTAACTCGCCAACCTGTTTCCTGTTGAAGTTGTGAAGCTAACATTGGAAGCATATGTAATCCATTTTTGTTTTTGATAGTAATACGATAATATTAATTTTTAATTTTTACAAGTTTATAGATGAGGATATAGACATTTTAATTGGTGAGAATATAGACACTTTAAATGGGTTCTAACATGAAAAATAGGAACTTAAAATTCCTGTTTTTATTGGTTTTTAAGTTTTAAGCATATTGCATGATAAGCTTTAAATCAGAAGTATTCTAAGTTCTAAAGCCAGTTAGCTACTCCACCATGGCCAGAACAAGTACCTCTCCTATTCAAGCTAAAAGACCAAGTCCCATCTCTACACTTCGCTGTTGCATTAGAAGGTTGCTTATTTGCTGAACCGTACCGGGTTTGTCGGAGAGTCAATATTCTGAGAGACTATCCCGATGACAAAATTAAAATATGCCCCTGAAATCAGAGAAAGAGCGGTTCAATTATTGATTGAATCTGAAAAAGATTATCCATCGAATTGGGCTGCGATCACCGCTATTGCTCCCAAGATAGGTTGTACTCCTGAAACACTACGTGTTTGGTATCAAAAATATTTAGATAAACTAAATCCAGTTAAAGTACAGCAGCTTTCAGACCAAGAACGTATCAAACAACTCGAACGCGAAAATAAAGAACTGCAACGCGCCAATGAGATTCTACGTAAAGCAGCCGCTTTTTTCGCCCAGGCGGAACTCGACCGCCCACACAAATAATGGTGGATTTTATCCATAATAATAAAGAGCTGTACGGAGTCGAGGCGATTTGTAGAATTTTACCGATCGCACCCTCAACCTATTACCGGACTCTAGATCTCTGCGAAAACCCAGAACATCGAGCAAAGCGAGATCTACATGACTTGCATCATGCTGAACAAATTAAACGAATTTGGAAGGAAAGTTCAGGTCGATATGGTGTACGTAAAGTTTGGCAAAAACTGAAACGTGAAGGCTATATTATTGCACGCTGTACAGTTGCTCGATTGATGCAAAAGCTAGGTATACAAGGTGTTTGGCGAGGTAAGAATAAACAAACTACCCATAGCCGAGATGATCAAAAACGAGCAGATGACTTGGTGAAACGCAATTTTAGTGCTGATCACCCTGACCAGCTGTGGGTCGCTGACTTTACGTATATTCAAACAAATTCAGGCTGGGTCTATACCGCCTTTATTATTGATGTGTTCTCGCGAGCAATTGTTGGATGGAAAGTATCAACACGGATGAATACAGACATGGTGCTCGATGCACTGGAGCAAGCATTGCATGATCGAGGCATGCCAAAGAACGTGATTCATCATAGTGACAGAGGTGTGCAATATCTTTCCATTCGTTATACCAATCGTTTAGAAGCAGCAAATTTACGAGCATCAGTCGGTACGACCGGTGATTCATACGATAATGCTTTGGCTGAAACAGTGAATGGCTTATACAAAACAGAGGTGATTGAATATTTAAAAGCAGATTGGCAAGGTTTAGCGGATGTACAACTTGCGACATTAAATTGGGTAGATTGGTTCAATAAAGAGCGTGTACATAGTGCACTAGGTTATGTGCCACCTTTTGATTTTGAAGCAATGTACTATGATAAAATTAATCCGTTAGGTCAGGTGGCCTAACTTAAATAAAAAAGTCTCCGACAAACCCGGTACGGTTCAGATCACCGCAAACAGGTTACTCGCCTGGGGATTCCCTTTCGACCCGAGCATCCGTATGAGACTCATGCTCGATTATTATTATTATAGAAGCCCCCATGAATAAATCGCTCATCATTTTCGGCATCGTCAACATAACCTCGGACAGTTTCTCCGATGGAGGCCGGTATCTGGCGCCAGACGCAGCCATTGCGCAGGCGCGTAAGCTGATGGCCGAGGGGGCAGATGTGATCGACCTCGGTCCGGCATCCAGCAATCCCGACGCCGCGCCTGTTTCGTCCGACACAGAAATCGCGCGTATCGCGCCGGTGCTGGACGCGCTCAAGGCAGATGGCATTCCCGTCTCGCTCGACAGTTATCAACCCGCGACGCAAGCCTATGCCTTGTCGCGTGGTGTGGCCTATCTCAATGATATTCGCGGTTTTCCAGACGCTGCGTTCTATCCGCAATTGGCGAAATCATCTGCCAAACTCGTCGTTATGCATTCGGTGCAAGACGGGCAGGCAGATCGGCGCGAGGCACCCGCTGGCGACATCATGGATCACATTGCGGCGTTCTTTGACGCGCGCATCGCGGCGCTGACGGGTGCCGGTATCAAACGCAACCGCCTTGTCCTTGATCCCGGCATGGGGTTTTTTCTGGGGGCTGCTCCCGAAACCTCGCTCTCGGTGCTGGCGCGGTTCGATGAATTGCGGCTGCGCTTCGATTTGCCGGTGCTTCTGTCTGTTTCGCGCAAATCCTTTCTGCGCGCGCTCACAGGCCGTGGTCCGGGGGATGTCGGGGCCGCGACACTCGCTGCAGAGCTTGCCGCCGCCGCAGGTGGAGCTGACTTCATCCGCACACACGAGCCGCGCCCCTTGCGCGACGGGCTGGCGGTATTGGCGGCGCTGAAAGAAACCGCAAGAATTCGTTAACTGCACATTCGGGATATTTCTCTATATTCGCGGTTCAGCAGGCATGTCCCCTTTGAGGGCGACCCGACGACAGGATAATCGACCTTATGGTGCGCAAATATTTCGGCACAGACGGTATTCGTGGCAAAGCCAACGAAGGCGCGATGACGGCGGAAACCGCCTTGCGCGTCGGCATGGCGGCTGGCCGTGTCTTTCGTCGCGGTGACCACCGCCATCGTGTCGTGATCGGCAAGGATACGCGCCTGTCGGGCTATATGCTTGAACCCGCGCTCACAGCCGGTTTCACCTCGATGGGGCTTTGTTGCACAAACCTATCTGTAAAGGCTTTTTCAGCGATATAATTTTCAAATGAAGAAGCCTACACACAAAATCTACCGCACAACCAATTGGCCCGCATATAACCGAGCACTCATGAGTCGCGGAAATATTGCCATTTGGTTTGATCCTGCTACGCAATGGTATGCTCCATCAAAAGGCAAACAAGGGCGAAATCAAACCTACTCCGACGCAGCTATCCAATGCTGCTTAATGATTAAATCTCTATTCCGTTTGTCTTTACGTATGGTCACTGGCTTTGTGCAAAGTCTGATTAAACTTTGCGGATTAAATTGGACCGCACCAGATTACAGTACGCTTTGTAGAAGACAAAAGCATATTGATATTGCAATCAGCTACCAAAAAAGTAGCGATGGGCTGCATCTACTCGTAGACTCTACAGGCATGAAGTTTCTAGGTGAGGGCGAATGGAAACGCAAGAAACATGGAGCTGAATATCGTCGCCAATGGCGTAAACTACATATTGGTATAGATGCCAAAACCCTACAAATACGCGCTATTCAGCTC
>NZ_CP035938.1 GCF_003024525.3 Acinetobacter cumulans
CACTAGCTAAACAAGGTTTATATAATCCAGATGGTACAGTTGCAAAGCCAATGGAACGTGCAGTTGCTTTCTGTCAGGTCATTGAAAAAGAATACAAAGGTAAAAAACATAAGGTAAGTTCAAAACAAATTACTGAAATGTTTAGTGCTGTTGTTGAAGCCTACCAACAAGCAGAAATGGATCATTTGTACAGAACAGAAGAAGACCCATACATTGACCTATCATTGAAATTGAACTGCCAAGTAAAACATGTTGATGGTGGAATGAATGCAACAGAAAAGAAAGAAAAAATCACTTGGTTAAAAGAACAAGCTCCTGAAAACACATGCCGTATTTTATCGAATGTACGCTGTTTATCAGAAGGTGTTGATGTTCCATCACTTGATGCAGTGCTTTTCCTTACACCTCGTAACTCACAAGTAGATGTCGTTCAGTCTGTGGGTCGTGTCATGCGTAAAGCTCCAAATAAAGAATTGGGCTACGTAATTTTACCTGTCGTTATCCCTGCGGGTGTAGAGCCTGAACAAGCATTAAATAATAACGAAGCCTATCGTGTAGTGTGGCAAGTATTAAATGCCTTACGAGCACATGATGACCGCTTTGATGCCATGATTAATAAACTTGAGTTTAATGGCAAAGATGTATCTCGTATGGAAGTCGTTGCCATTGCAGATAAAGTTGTAAAAAAGGCGAAAAAAGTAAAAGCTCAAGCGACTGATGGAAATGAAACATCTGTTCAATCGGGTTTAAGTGAAGGGAAAAAGCGAAAGGCAAAAGCCCAAGCTAGAGGTGGATCATCTATTGGGCAAGCTGCCTCACCAACGCCACAGCAAACCGAAATGGAATTTGAAGTTGGTGAAATTGAACGTGCTTTATATGCCAAAATCGTAAAAAAATGCGGTAATCGCCATCATTGGGAAGATTGGGCTAGTGATGTTGCTAAAATTGCTAAAACTCATATTGACCGTATTCAAGCCATCCTTGAAAATCCTACTAATACAAATGAAATTGCAGCATTTAATGAATTTGCACATGAACTACGTGATGACTTAAACAATAGCGTATCTGATGCTGAAATCATTGAAATGTTGGCACAGCATTTAATTACTAAACCTGTATTTGATGCACTCTTTAAAGATCATAGCTTTGCTGAACACAACCCAATGAGCTTGGCAATGCAAAAGGTACTTAATGCCCTTAATGAGCATCACTTAGAGAAAGAAGCGGATACGCTTAATTCCTTCTATGAATCAGTACGTATGAGAGCAGAAGGCATTAATACTGCCGAAGGCAAACAAAGTATTATCTTAACGCTATACGATTCATTCTTTAAAAACGCCTTCCCACGCATGACGGAAAAACTGGGGATTGTTTATACCCCTGTTGAAGTCGTAGATTTTATTATTCATAGTGTGAATGACGTACTCAAAAGTGAGTTTGGTAAAACCTTTGCTGATGACAATGTGCATGTACTTGATCCATTTACGGGTACAGGTACGTTTATCAACCGTTTGCTTCAATCAGGTTTAATCCCTGCTGATCGTTTGACCTATAAATACAAAAATGAAATCCACGCCAATGAGATCGTTTTATTGGCGTATTACATTGCCTCAATCAACATTGAAACCGTATATCACGATCAGATGAAAACAGTTAATCCCGATCTTGAATATGCACCATTTGAAGGGATTTGTTTAACAGATACCTTTGAAATGTACGAAAAAGATGACCTCGTAAGTAAAGTTCTTGTTGATAACAGTGCAAGACGTAAACGCCAGAAGAACCTCGATATAACGGTTATTGTTGGTAATCCTCCTTATTCTGCAGGTCAAGAATCGGCAAATGATAATAATGCGAATGTTGCATATCCTCATTTGGATGAACGCATTAGAACAACCTATGCTGAACATACGACTTCAACCAATAAAAACTCACTTTACGATTCCTATATCCGTGCAATACGTTGGGCGAGTGATCGTATTCAAGATTGTGGAGTTATTGGCTTTGTGACCAATGGTGGTTATATCGATTCAAATTCAGCCGATGGTTTACGCAAGTGTTTAGCTGATGAATTTAGTTCTTTATATTTCTTCCACTTACGAGGGAATGCTCGAACATCAGGCGAACAAAGACGTAAAGAAAAGGATAATGTTTTTGGTCAAGGCACTCGAACCCCAATTTTAATTGCAGTTTTGGTGAAAAATCCAAATGCAAAACAATATGGTCAAATCTATTTTCATGACATCGGTGATTATCTAAGTCGTGAGGAAAAATTAGAGAAGATTGCTGACTTAGTAAGCATCAATGGCATTACAGAAGTTGATGGTTGGACGAAGATTACACCTGATACACACAATGATTGGTTAAATCAGCGTGATGACAGTTTTAATGAGTTTATTGAAATTGGGAATAAGAAAGATAAAAATTCTATTTCCCTATTTGATTCATATTCAAAAGGATTAATGACAGGTCGAGATGCTTGGTGTGTTAATTCATCATCACTAAAAATCATATCAAATCTCAATAAAATGATTACCGTTTTTAATAACCATGTATCTGAAAATAAAAACAGTAATGATAATTTAACTAATGATCCTAGTAAAATAAGTTGGAATCGTAGTCTACTTCAAACATTAGATAAAGGACTAAGTCTTAATATTGATAAAATTAATTTAAGAAAATATCTATATCGACCATTTACAAAAACAACCGTATATTTTGAGAAAAATTTAAATGAAATGACATATAGAATACCATCTATGTATCCTTTAAATCATAATAATTTATCAATCATTATAAATGGAATTGGAGTTAATAAGGCATTTTCTGCTTTATTAACAAATGCTATACCTGACGTACAGAACCATGCAAATTGTCAATGCTTTCCACTTTACCTTTATGAAGAAACATCAACAGAAAATAAAGCTGATGACCTATTTAGCCATGCTGAAACTAACACGGCAGATGGTCAATATACTCGTAAAGATGCAATTAGTGATGAAGGTTTGAAGCATTTCCAAGATGCTTACCCGACTGAAACGATTAGCAAGGAAGATATTTTCTACTATGTGTATGGTTTATTGCACAGTGAAGACTATCGTACTCGTTATGCAGACAACTTGACTAAAGAGTTACCACGTATCCCATGTGTGAAAAAATCTGACGATTTCTGGGCGTTTTCTAAAGCAGGGCGTGATTTGGCACATTGGCATTTAAACTATGAAACGGTAGAGCCATACAAAGCCAAATTGGATTTAGGCGGTAAATCATTAAAGCAATTAGAAGATAAAGACTTCTATGTGACCAAAATGAAATTCCCTAAAAAAGACCAAAAGGATACGGTGGTCTATAACAATTCTATTACCATCCGTGAAATACCGTTAGAGGCTTATGACTACGTGGTGAATGGTAAGTCTGCACTTGAATGGGTTATGGAGCGTCAAGGCGTTTCTACGCACAAAGACAGTGGCATTGTGAATGATGCGAATGATTGGGCAATTGAAACTATGGGTGATGCTAAATATCCATTGAATTTGTTTTTACGGGTCATCACAGTAAGTTTGGAAACAATGAAAATTGTGAAGACTTTACCTAAATTAGATATTTAAAGTAAAAAGCCCTTTCAGGCAGAAAGGGCTTTTTTCAAAAAAGGCCAAAAAAATACAATCATAAATTGTTGTACTTTTAGTTTTAGTTTTAAAACTATTTTTAGTTGTATTGTTAGTTGTGAAAATAAAGCTATAATTAGTAACAATGTTAAACATGAATCGAGGATTAAAATGACTAATCGTTTTAAAGCAGCCAGACAAAATACAGAATTCACTCATAATGATGTGAACTCTGATGTTAAAGAAAATATTGAACAGTCTTCTAAAATCAATATTGTTACTCGTAATCAAAGTGTAATTACTATCGAGAAAAATACGCTCCCTGTTGCTAAACGAGTTCGAACAAAACATGGCAGAAATCTTACAACCCCTCTTTTTGTCGAAGAACTTACCGCAATCGAAGAAGCAGTAAAAAAGTTAGGGCAAGAACAAGATATTTCAATGGCTACTTTTATTAGACAAACAATTTTAGATCAATGTAAAAAAGTTCTAGGTAAAGAAGGTTTTAATGAAATTATGGCAAATCAACTTAATTCAGTTAAGCCTAAAAAAGAAAAAGAATAAGTCTATATTTAGGTCTAAAAATACAACTAATATTAAGGCTAATTATAAATGTATCTGGAGTAATATAATGGCGAAAATTATATGTGTAGCAAATAGAAAAGGTGGAGTTGGAAAAACTACACTTGCGACAAATTTAGCAGTTGCATTAAATAATAAAGGTAAAAGCATTCTGATTGATGCTGATGAGCAACAATCAGCATCTAAATGGGCTAAACAGCGCAATGATATAGAATGCATTAGTGTTCATTCAGAACTACTCACCAAACTAGAAGAAATCGATAGTAAATATGATTACATTCTTATTGATGTAGCAGGTCGAGACTCTACAATTTTTCGTGAAGCACTCTTAGTTGCAAATACACTAATAGTTCCAACTCAACCATCATTATTAGATTTAGATGTTCTTGAATACATGCAAGATAAGATTGCAACAGCAAGGAAAATGAATAGTGATTTAGATGCTTATGTTCTTATTAATCGTGCATCACCACGATCGAATGAACTACCAGATGCAATTGATTTCATCAAAGACTTTGATCAATTTAAACTGTTAAAAACAGTTCTATTTGAAAGAAAGCAATTCAGAGATGCAATTATTGAAAGTAAATCAGTTACTGAGATGAATAGCTCAAAAGCTAAAGATGAATTAAATAAACTAATTATAGAAATTCTATAAAGTAAAACTAGAAAATAAGAAAGAGTGCACATGCACTCTTTCTTATTGTGTAGAAAAAAATAAAAAGCAAATAATTCATAGAGTTTTCTACTAGAAATTAAAAAATTTTTCTACTCAGTATATAAAAACTATTTATTCATAATAAATAATTGATTTTTTTAAAAAAAACCATTCAAAAAATGAAGCATAACCGCATCCCTTACATGAAAATATAAATACATACAAAACCATATAAAACAACATGTTATGTTTAAAAAAGCATATTGGTGTAGAAAGGAATAAAAAATACAAAGAAAAATGTAGAAAAATGATGCGTAGAAAAAGTATGTAGATAATTAAATTAAATTAAAAAAGCGAATCCAATTACAAATAAAACTATTTAAAATCAAAAAGTTAGTGTATGGCATGCTCTCATAACTGCATGTCACAAAAATATAAAAATATAAAAATATAAAAATATAAATCATATACTTATGTATATTTATTTTTTGACATACTATTCTGACACGCAATTTAATTAATGGATTCGCTTTTCCTGACATGCAATTTTGCGTGTCAATAGCATGTCAATATAGCATGTCATATAATTTTTTTTTCATCTTATTGTTTTACATAGTTTTATTTTTCATTTTGACATGCATTTACTATGTGACACGCATATTTCCAATATTTAAATTATCCTTTTCTACATTTTTTTTAATATTTAATATGTATGATTTTTTAGTACCGTAATATTGTCCAAAAAGGTTTTAAAATGTATACTTTTCTATGTTATCTAAGTATCGTAGGCTTTCACATGATTGAAAAAGTGCAGCAACTACCGTTTTTAACAGAGAGGCAAACCTCTGTTTTACGGTTTCTTTATGACTATATGAGTCAGCACCGCTACATGCCAACTCGTAGAGAAGTTGCACAGTTTTTAAAATTGAAGTCGGATAATGCTTCTGCTTATTTGTCCCCCTTAGAAAAAAAGGGCTACTTGGTTCGATCTGAACACACTCGCAGAAATTTGGAATTAACGGATTTAGCTTATGAAAAGTTAAATCTAACTCAAAATGAAACGCTATAAATAGAAAAACGGCACTGCTGCTAACAGTACCGTTTTTGAATATCTCATCTAACAATGCAGTCGCTAGATAAGATTATTCTCTCATATTTATAGACTCGTTTCAAATTACCTAACTAACATAGGGGTTTGTTATGCGTCAATTAACTGAAAAACAGATAATTAATCAAAATAGTCTTTTTGAATTACATCAGAATGTTTGCTTTCATGCTGATCGTGTTCTCTCAAATCAATCAGAAAAGTCGATCCTGCATCTTAAAGACTTTTCCCAACGAACTTGTAGACTGCTATGTCAATTTATTTCAGATGATGCCAATATTTTCGACATTCTTAATGATCCAGAAATAATTACAATACTTGATTCTTTTTATAAAGAGTTAGCTAATAATAAATCTATTACAACTGTTAATTCATCAAGACGAGCAATGAATTTCATACTTTATGAAGTATGGGGATATTATAAAACAAAGCATTGGTTGCCTTTACATAGCAAGAAGTTTGATGAAAAATTAAACGTTTTAGATCGTTTTCTCCTGTGTATTGAAGCTGCGAAAGAGATTATTTCTCTTAGTTATCCCAATATTAGTACTGATCGTGCTTATAAATATTTTATGGCGCAAATTAATGATATATGTGGAGGTAATTATGTGACTTCTTATAGCCTTAGAATGAATTTTTATCGTAAAAAGATGCCTATTTGGGTTAATGATAATATAGATATAAAACCTGATTTTTATTTAGGAAAAGAACATAAACCTATTTGTATAGCAAAAGCGATTGAAAAACTTTCAGGCGCACCCAAAGGTTACTTAATTGATCTAATTAATATTAGTGAGATTAAAAAAGAAAAACTTAGCAGAATTGGAGTTCGAGCAGATTCTTTTGATATTTTATTAATTAACTCCACTTTTAGAAAAGAGTTGAAACTTTATGCAGAGTATAAAACATCTGCAATTATTAATAAAAAACGCAATGAAAAATGGACTGTCAGATTACAGAATAATAAAACGAAACAGAAATATAAAACAATTATGAATGCTACATTAATAAAGGAGCTTTGTGTTTTAAATCCAGAACAAAGTATCCCATCCTTTGAGGTTCTCATTGGCTATATTATTCGTATTAGTAGGTATGCTTTAGACTTAAAACTCCTTAAAGCTGACGAGTTATCTCTTTATACAGTCACACAAGCTGAAATTAGTGAGAAGATTCTTAATCATTTAATCAATAAGGATCAATTTATTCCTAGTCACATGTATAACTATCTGTCTTCTTTTGCAGCTTTATGGTTTTCTAATTCCCCTTTTTTTGTTGAATTTGCTGATGAGGTTTTTTCTACTCGTTATAACTTATCTAAGGATCAGCTTTTACAAGTAAGTAAGGATAATCAAGATAGGTTTAAAAAATTACAGTCGCAAGTCAAATCGTATGTTAAGCAAAGCAAAAATTCTCATAAGTTGCTAAATCGGAACGTTTTAGAGTTAGAAAATCCATCTATGTATATCTTGGATATTTTAAAAAATGCCAAATTGGACTTGAATTCAGTATTAGACAGTAAAGAATTATCTAGTAATTCTGCAACACTCATCCGAAATATATGCATTGTTTCATGTCTTCTCTGTTGTCCTTTACGAGTAAGAAATTGGGTTAATATGAAGATAGGTTATCATCAGGATGATGAGTGTATATATTTTGACGACAATAAAAAAAGTTATGTCTTATCTATTCCAAAATCACAATTTAAGAATTTCAAGCAGAAAAATATTCCTGATGTATTTAGCCTTGTAATTTTGCCTCAATTTACACAAGCGATTACAGATTATATTAATGAAGCTAGACCTTTATTATTAAAAGGAGAACAAAGTGATTATTTTTTAGTGAGTCAGCATTCTTCTAAAATTGATACTGGATCACTTAACAAAATGATTAAACAATTCACTTATCAATATGATGATAAAAACTTACGTATAGGTGGCATTAATATTCATGCTTTTAGAGCAATTGTTGCCACAACCTTTTTGAAAAAATTTAAAGGTTCTTTCGCTTACGCTGCTTTTTTGTTACTAGATTCCGAAGAAACTATAAGGGAAAGTTACGGTCATTTGTCACCAGATGATGCCTTTGCTGAATGGGGCAAAATTATTAGCGTGGAGGCAGCGTAATGAATTCTTATAAATATGATTTTGAGGATATTAATAATCGTCTTATTCAAAGTGTTGACACTATTTGTAGCCACTTTTGGTCGAATGGGAAAAAGCAAGGGATTTATTGGGTTGTTGGTGATGTTTATAACACTAAATCAAGTAAAGATGGGTCTTTTAAAATTACCTTAAGTGGTGCAAAAAAAGGTTTATTTCACGATTTTAATGGTGATAAGCATTACAGCCCTTTAGATGCACTTGCTGCACTTTATTCAGTAGACGTTCTTGAAGCAGCAAAAATAGCTTCTTCTTTTCTTGGGTTATCTGTAGAAGAAAGAAAAAACTTAAAATTTGTAAAACCACAATTAAAAGTAAAAGAACCTGATAGTAAAAATACTATTCTTCCAAAGAAATTGAATGTTTCATGGTCTAAAAAGTTGGAACAACGCCTTGCAAAAAATGAGGTTGCTTTAGCATATCTTTATGGTCGATCTTTAACAGCAGAAACGATTAAAGAGTTCAGACTTGGATTAAGTACACCATACAAAAATAAGGATGGAGTAGTTAGTGCAGATGCTCTTGTCTATCCTATTCGTTGCTGTAATGGTGACTTCCTTAGCTCTAATGGTTATTACAATATTTCTGATCTAACCCAAAATCCAATAGATAAAAACGGTTGGATGAAAGGATCAGCACAACCATATTTTACCCATGCTTATACTTCGCAAGATGCAATTTTTATTTGTGAGGGTGTAAAAGATGCATGGGTAATTTGGCAAAATCTCAAAGATTTTAATTTATTAGACAAAATATTAGTTTGTACTAGCACACATGGTTCTGCCATTCCAGATGCCATGAAAAATGAAAGTTTTTGGACTAGATTTGAAACTATATATCTTGCACATGATCACGATAGTGCTGGTGATGTTATGGCTGAAAAACTTATGCCATTTATTGGTCGTGATGCATTCCGCTTGAAAGTACCTCCACATTTTGCAAAACCTAAATATAGTGTAGATGGAGTTTTAAAAGATGAATCTGAATGGGGAGCTGATTGGACTGATTTTTTCAAAGCTAACCCCGGAAAAACTGAATTTATTAATCACATTCAGAATGCTCCACTATTTTCTATTAGGTTGGAAAAAGCTAGTTCTAATGAAGAACTTAGTGTAGGTAGATTTAATGTTGCTCCTGTTGATATAAATGGTGCATACCTAAATGGATTCATGTATTACCCTATTCAGACGTTAGTACGAAAACAGGAAGAAGATGAATACGGTAGTAGCTTTGTTTCTGAGCGTTATGAAACTGTCGTTGTTCGATCTGATAAAACCGTTCATAAGGCAATTAAATCCCCTGCACCGAAAGGAACACCTGATTCAGAGCGTGTCATTCGATTGACTGATGGAACTCTTATACGTAGTGAGCCTAAAGCCAATGACTATGGTACTTGGAAATGGAATCACATTGATGCATACATAAATGGAAAATTGAAAATAAGAGATATTAAATCCATTTTTGATGATATTTATAATTTTCTAAAAAAGTCAGTTTGGCTTCCTGTCAAAGAAGATTACACCATCTTATCTTTAACTGTTCTTGCGACTTACGTTCAAAATATTTTTGAATCTGTACCGTTGATTTTCCTAAATGGTCAAGCAGGTACAGGTAAATCCCAAACAGGTATTATCATGTCGAAACTCTCTTGCAATGGTTCGGTAATTGGGCAAGTTTCAGCAGCTACAGCAGCACGACACATTGATGCTGCTAGAGGTTTTGTTGTATTTGATGATCTTGAGGGGGTGGCAAGTAAAGGCGGTAAAGAAAGCCAATTTAGTGACTTAGTTCAAGCCCTAAAAGTTTCATATAACAAGCATACAGCAGAGAAAGTTTGGACTGATGTAAAAACGATGAAAACCGAAAGGCTGAACTTTTTTGGCATTAAGTTACTTAGCAATACGTCAGGTGCAGATGACATCTTAAGCACACGTATGTTGCGAATCCAAACACTTTACATGCCTGATAGCGAGAAAGGAACAATCAAGAAAATGAATGCTTCCGATTTCACTAGAATTGAAAATTTACGTCAAGAACTACATGCTTGGGCTTTTGAAAATTGTCAAAAGATTGAAAAAATTGCTCAAACTCACGATGAAAAAACAGGTCGATTTGATGAGATTGCACTTCCTTTGCGTGTGATCGGTTCAATGATTTCAGAAGAATGTTGCAAAGAGTTGGAAATAGCTTTATCTAAACAACGAACTGTTGTTTTTGAAAGTAATGAACCTGTTGAGGTGCTAAAAGAGGCTGTTAAAAACATTATTAAAGATGGTTTTCACCGCTTTACAGTTACTCAACTAATAATGGAGTTACGTACTCTTTTAGATGATAACTTTGGTGCAAACATGACTAATCAAATACCAGAGTGGCAACGTCCCGAATGGATTGGTCGTCAATTGAGAACTTTAGGTTTACTAGATAATGTTGATTTAGGTCGAACTACTTTTTACGGAAAAAGATTGAAGGTAATGCAATTTAATGATTACGCAATCAACCAAGTAATAGAAGAACTTGGAGCAACTATTGATCATATCAAAGAGCCTTTTGATTTCTGTAAAGGATGTTCTTCTTGTCCTTACGCTAATTCTCACTGCGATTTCAGGTCTATGCGGTTGCAAGAAGAACAGAAGTCAAAAGGAAAATACAGCTAATTAAAAGTTTAAATTTAAAATCATTTTTAGTTGTATTTTTACAACTAAAAATGATTTATTTTTTTAATTATTTCCATTGAATTGTCAATTATATTTTAGGGTTATTAAAGTGACAGCGTTAACACAGCTTTTAGAAAAAATTCAGGATGTATCAGTAACACAACGAGATAAAGGAACTTCATTTGAAAACTTGATGGTTCAATATTTCTTAAATGAACCAAAGTATGCTGAACTTTATACAGAAGTTTTATCGTATTCTGATTGGGTCGAAAAGTATGGTGAAAAATTAAATATTACTGATAAACGAGATTATGGTATTGACCTCGTAGCGGTAACTATTGAAGGTGATTTTCATCCAATTCAATGTAAAAACTACAACACTACAAAAATTCAAAAAAAAGACATTGATAGCTTTTTGGGTGGGTCGGGTAAATCATATTTTGCCTATCGTTATATTGTGGCATCAACGGATGATTGGTCAGACAATGCCAAATCATCTTTAGTGGATGCACAGCCGCCTGTTGCAACTATCTCACTTCTTGATTTAGAGGGAAGTTTGATTGATTGGTCTCAGTTTGATTTCGATCCAAATGTGAAACCAGTTTTTCGTGATAAAAAACAACTACGCCAACACCAACGTCCTGCATTAAATGCAGTAAAACATGCTTTAACAACTGCTGATCGTGGCAAGCTGATTATGGCATGTGGTACTGGTAAAACTTTTACTTCGTTGCGTATCGCAGAAGAATTAGCAGGTCGTGGCAAAAATGTCTTATTCCTTGTGCCAAGCCTTGCATTATTAAGTCAAACACTGGATGAGTGGACGCAAGATACCATGATTGGTATTCGTAGCTTTGCTGTGTGTTCTGATAGTGATGTTGGTAAGAAAAAAGATGATGACAATATTGTAGTTGGTATTAGCGATTTAAAATTTCCTGCTACTACTAATCCTCAAAGTTTAGTTCGAGCATTCAAAGCTAGAGATTTATTCAAGCCCAATGAAGCCAATGAGGACATGAATGTAGTGTTCTCTACCTATCACTCCATTGATGTTATTGCAGAAGCACAAAAAGCAGGATTTCCTGAATTTGATTTAATCATTTGTGATGAGGCTCATCGGACCACAGGTGCGACATTTGAGGGTGACGATGAGTCTAAATTTGTGCGTATTCATAACAATGATTATGTACAAGGAAAAAAACGTCTGTATATGACTGCTACCCCTCGTATTTATGGTGATACAGCCAAAGAAACTGAGGGTGTTACACTGTGTTCAATGGATGATAAATCACTTTACGGTGAAGATTTATATGTCATCACATTCTCACAAGCGGTAAAAATGGGGATTCTATGCGACTACAAAGTAATTGTACTTGCTGTTGAAGAAAGCCATATTAACCGCCAATTACAGAGCTTATTGAAAGATGAAAATAATTCTCTAAAAGTTGATGATGCTGCAAAAATTGTTGGCTGTTGGAAAG
>NZ_CP035939.1 GCF_003024525.3 Acinetobacter cumulans
CCTGGGCTACGTATAAGGTGTATTATGTTAATTTTAGAAGAACTTAAGCATTTAGTATTGTATTTCACTCCCCATCATAAATTTTTCAAGAATTATTCCCTTATGGAAAAATAGTAGTAATGATGATATAAATTGTTAAAATTCAAATATTAGTGACTAAATAAAGATGATATAAGTTATTGATAAACAAATAGGATAGTTTAATAAATATCTGAAATAATAAAAATATTTATGAAATTATTTAATATTTTATAAGATAATAGGTCTACGAATAGAGTTCTAAACTTTCAATAATTGTATTTTTAGCGATGGCTCTCTTCTATCTAATATATGGCTCTACTTATGCTTTCATCGTTACAAATTAAAAATTTCCGTTCTCTAAAAAACGTAGAGATTCCCAAACTCGGGTTGATCAATCTTATTGTTGGTAATAACAATTCGGGGAAAAGTTCCTTAATCGAATCATTGTTGATTCTCGCCAACAATGCAGATGAAGAAATTTTAAATACTTTAGCTTTTTCACATGGAGAACCAACTCTCTCTGATCGTGAGGAAGAAGAGTTTACTAGTCCATTTCAACCTTTCGAGAGCTTTTTCCCAAATAGGCAATTTCCAAGAGAAGATAATGTAAAAATTGTTGTTGGCGAGCTAGACTCCTCCAATTTTCTTACCATTGAACATGCCTTTGAAAAAGAGTTTTTGATCAAGTTTGAAGATGAAGAAGGGAATATTTTAAGAAGACTTAAGCGTGATGTGATCTCAAAATTAGAAATTGATGAGATGCTAGAAGACCCTGAACAAAATTTACAAATTAATAGTATTTTAAAAATTGAAAATAAGGGATCTGTTAGCCGTATTTCATTAGAGCCAGATAGACGTAGAGCAACTACAATTAGTAGAAGCCTAGATTCAAAATTAAATATTCCCTATAGCTATATCCCTACATCATTTTTAGATCCAGATGAACTAGCTCTAGATTGGGATAAGTTAGTTTTAACTCCATATCAAGATTATATTATTGAAGCCTTACAGATTATCGAGCCTAATTTAGAAAATATTAGTTTCATTAAATCAGTAAATTACCGTAGATCTAGATATAGAAGCTCACAGAGAACACCTATTGTTAAATTAAAAGATCATAGTCTTCCTTTCCCACTAAGTAGTATGGGAGATGGTATCTTAAGAATTCTTCAATTAGTTCTTAAATTACATAGTGCTCGAGGAGGAATTTTATTAATTGATGAATTTGATAATGGTTTGCATCACAGTGTCCAAGAAAAAGTTTGGAAACTTGTTTTTTCTTTAGCAGAAAGTCTTAAAATTCAAGTTTTTGCAACAACTCATAGCTCTGACTGTGTTAAAGCATTTTCAAAAGTTTCAAAAGAACGAACGGATATCGAAGGTATTCTAATTCAAATTGGGAAAAGTACACGTAAAAGTAACTTTGGGGAAGTTATTGCAAATATTCTAGATGAAAATCAATTAGCCACATTTATTAAGTCAGATTTTGAAGTACGATGAAACATTTAATTGTAGAAGGACTTGGAGACAAAGTCTTTTTTGAAAAATATTGTCAATATTACTCTTATAATGTTGATGTAAATATCCTTACACCTGAAGATATTAATCCACAATACTACACAACTAAAAATGGTGTTATTTCATCATCTTTGGATGACTTAATTAGTCAAATCACATTAGGTATTATTAAAAATCTAGGTATAGTAATTGATGCTGATTATATTAAAGACAAGTCTGGCATTGAAAAAACTAAAGAAAGTTTAACTCAAAAACTAGCACCTCATGGGTATATGCTAGTAGAAACTGATGAAGGAATCATTGCTAAGCATAATGATGGTTTAATTGATATAGGTATATGGATAATGCCTAATAATGATGAGGATGGAAACATTGAGAATTGGATAGCTGAACTCATCAGTGAATCTGAAACGCCCTTATATGAAAAAGCTAAACTATCTGTTAGTGAATTAGCTGAAGAGGGCTTACAGAAATTTAAACCTTCTAGAGTACAAAAGGCACAAATAGCAACTTGGTTTGCTTGGCAAAAAAGCCCAGGACATGGATTAGATTTCTTTTTTAATGCTCCCCTAATTGATATGAATCATATTAAATATACCAATTTTTGTACGTGGTTTAGACGAACTTTTGAGATTCAATAACAATCTTTCTTAGTTTAAGCATAGGTACCTATCTGGGTGCCTTGTGACTTAACATAAAATCTCATCTACGAAATCCAGATTCAAGACATAAAAAAGCCCGACATCCTGTCGGGCTTTTTTAGATTGGGTTGCTCGTCTTGCTGATCTCGTGCTGCCCATTCCTTGCGCTACTTTCTTATTCTTGTTTTTCTGGAAACATCCTGTTCCCTATATAGCCATCATAGGATTAATGCCTTGAATTACCAATCCGCAAAATCCTTAAATCTATGTAAGTTTTAGCTTACAAAATTGGCCTATTTTATCCCAAGAGTTGTCCGCAGAAATTGGGGATTATTTCTAAAGTGTGCCCCTTGAGAAATCAGGAAAAAACGCCAAAACGAATGTTTTTTGATCAATTTTATTGGCTAAAAGTTACAGATTTGCTTAATAAAAAGCCGACTTGTTTCCAAGTCGGCTTTTTAAGTTTTGCGTCCCAATTTTTTATAGCATAACTTTTTGAAATATAAAACTATTTATAAGTGCGTTTCGTATAAGCTCTATTATGTTAAATAATTAAGGATAAAAGCTTTATTACTAAATAGAACAGTTGCTTAAAGCAGTATAGAGTTAAGTTTGCATTTTAATATCAAGTTGTCTTTCAGCACCGATAATCACCATACGAATCCCATTTTCAAAAATGTCATCCGCATTCATATTTTGTAAGGTATTCACTCCTTGGAGCATGAGTGGATATATAGTTGGATCGGCTTCGAATGGTGGGTCTGATCTTATTTCTTCTTGCTGCTCCTCAAGGACCCACCCAACAATAAACCTTCCTAATGTCATAAGTAATGCAACTGCTTCAACAGGAGAAAACCCAGCATGAGATAACAGCGCAACTTGGGCCTCAATCGTGTTGAAATGTCCTTGACTGGGGCTAGTTCTTGCATGTAGACGAGCACCATCACGGTAAGCTAGTAGTGCTCGACGAAAGCTTACAGAATTAGCGAGCAACCAATCTTGCCATGTCATCCCATCGATGGGTAAAGAAACTAAATGGTGTTCATTTATAATGGTTTCCGCCATTGCTTCCATTAACAAGGATTTATTCTTGAAATGCCAATATAGAGTTGGAGATTTAATACCCAATCGTTGAGCTAGCTTGCGTGTGGTTATTGAATCTATGCCTTCTTCATTCAACATATCCAATGCGGTACGCAGGACTATTTCACGTGTCAGACGTTGAGGTGCAATATCTTTTTTACTCATAAATCTATCACTGATAGGGAGTGTGTGAGAGAATATTAATTCTATCATTGCTAGAGAAGGCATTTGTGAAGAAATCATTGAGCGTGATTTTAATCACTATATTTCTGGATGCTGTTGGGATTGGTTTAATTATGCCGATCTTGCCTGAATTATTACGGTCATTGGCTGGAGCTGAAGCAGGCGGTGTTCACTATGGTGCTTTATTAGCTGTGTATGCTCTGATGCAGTTCATTTTTGCACCTATCCTTGGAGCGTTGAGTGACCGATTTGGACGTCGACCTGTATTAATTATTTCAATTGCTGGTGCAACGGCTGATTATCTCCTAATGGCTGCTGCTCCTTCTCTATTGTGGCTATATATTGGTCGTATTTTTGCGGGAATTACAGGTGCCAACATGGCTGTTGCAACAGCTTATGTTTCAGATATTACTCCAGCCCATGAGCGTGCAAAAAGGTTTGGTCTCCTTGGAGCTGTCTTTGGTATTGGGTTTATAGCGGGTCCGGTAATAGGTGGAGTTTTGGGTGAATGGAACTTACATGCACCGTTCTTTGCTGCTGCTTTTATGAATGGGATTAATTTAATAATGACAGCAGTCTTATTAAAAGAATCAAAACACAGCAATAAAATGACTGAGAAGGTTCAGGAGCAATCAATATTAAAGAAATTATCCTATTTGATCACTCAACCTAATATGGCTCCATTGCTTGGTATCTTTTTAATTATCACATTGGTTTCACAAGTCCCCGCAACTTTATGGGTTATCTATGGGCAGGATCGTTATGGCTGGAGTATATTTATTGCAGGTGTTTCCCTTGCTAGTTATGGAATATGCCATTCTATTGCACAGGCTTTTGCTATCGCCCCTATGGTAAAGAGGTTTGGAGAGAAAAATACGTTGTTATGTGGAATAGCTTGCGATGCAATTGGTTTACTTCTTTTATCTATTGCTGTTGAAGAATGGGTGCCTTTTGCGTTGTTACCATTGTTTGCCCTTGGTGGAGTAGCCGTTCCTGCTTTGCAAGCAATGATGTCCAGAGGTATTAGTGATGAAAGACAAGGTGAATTACAAGGGCTATTAAGCAGTTTTAATAGTCTGGGGGCTATAATTGGTCCTGTATTAGTTACTAGCCTCTATTTTATGACTCAGGCATCAGCTCCTGGAATGGTATGGGCATTAGCTGCAATACTTTATGTAATCACCCTACCCTTATTGCTTAAGTATCGCCTGAATAAATATTCTGGAGTTCCATAAAATATTTAATTTATTGGTTTAAAAACTAATGGATTCTATAGTTTATCTAAAATTAACATAATACACCTTATACGAAATGCGTTATAATTATCTATAGAAATCAATGCTGTAGTTTCTAGTTTATAGCCCAAACGTCCCTGTTCGGGCTTTTTTTATGATTTTTCACGTTCCACGCTTGTTATTTAATCAAATTTTCACGACTTTGTTCATATCAGTTAAACAATCGTGGTTAATCATAGGGTCTAAAAAAACGGCTCCAAAAGCCCCTTTTCTCCGGCTCCTGTTCAACGTGCTCCGGCACTGGAATCCGCTTATTTTCTGTTTCGACCGGAGTAGTCAATCCGTCATCTTTCTGGTCTGGTTCTAGTTTAGGATTCTCTGTCATTTCAGAATGAACAGGAGGAGCAACTTTGTGCTCTTCTACCTCTGTTTTTGGTTGTTCAAGCTGACCTTTAAACTCAATTCTATGAGTCAAATCCTCTATGTGTTGCATCAAAGCCTTTTCTCTGTGATTGGCTAAGTCCAATTGATTTTTGAGTAGAGAAATTTGATCTTTCAATACATTTTCAATCTCAGATTGAACACGTACTTGTACATCCTTCTGAACGTGTTCAGTACGTGTATTGGACTGAACACCGATAGGATTACCATAGACCCTGATAAGTTCGGATAAATCTATAAGCCCATCATGATCCCTTGATAATTCACCATTTTTTATAGCTTCATATATTGTTGTTCGTGATTTTTTAAAAGCTTTACTTGCGTCCATGACGCTGAATTTTGTTGTGTTCAATGTAATCCCTCAGTGCATGTACAAGGATATTTAGATGAACATCCTACCTGAACATGAAGTTTATTTTGTACTAAATCCTACTTTTTTAAGATGTGGCAGAAGCTCTTCAAACTTCTCTTTATCTTTTAGCATTTCAGCAATTCGAACTGCAAATTGTGGGTAGCTTTCTGTACCTTGAGAGTATTTATTCATGTCTGGAAGTTCAGAAAGTTTATTAGCAAAACGGTGACGTTGTGCATCGGTCATTTTTGAGAAAAGTTCAAGTGAAGTTGAACTTTTAGAGGTGATCACTTTCTTTTGCTTAAATGTGAAAGAGAATCCTGAAATGTTACGGCCTTTTTTATGTTGCTCACATTTAACGTTAATGTCTGTGTGCTCATTAACTTGGGCAATAGCTAGATTTAACACTCGATCCTTGAAGTTTCCCATTCTAGTGTATTCATCATCGAGAACACCTATCTTCTGCCTGAACTCTGCTAGTTCAATAACAGGTGTTTGGCCAGTACTACGCCAAGCAATCAATAATTCGTATAAACGTACAGCGTAAGCACTACTAAGATCACTAATCTGCTGTAGCTCATATTTTGTGAATTGTTCTTCTAAACGTGTAATAAGAGGCACGATTGCAGGTGCAAATATTAATTTTACTGTTGCTTCATCATCAATGTATCTAATTTCACTGACCCAGCGACTTAGGACATTCTCAATATTTCCTCTTTTATTTACTTCTTGATAGCTAAATTGACGTGCGAATAAGTCTTTACACGCATCTTTGAGGGCTTGATAAGCTGTTTGTCGTGCAACATTAAACTGGTTTACATAACTCTCTGCATGAACCTCTAATGGGTCATTTGCATTGATACCTCTGCCACTACCTCTTGCCTCGACAATGGCCAATAGGATTAAACGTTGTTCTACTAAATCCAAATTATAGCTAGCATTTATTAGAGCATTATCTTTAACAACTAAATCCCGCATCTTATTTATCTACATTATTATTTATGAATATAAGTCTATATTAATAATTATGTAGATTTATGCAAGGTAAACGTAGTTAAATCTACAAAAAATATTATGAAGTCTTATGGTAGGTAAACGTAGTCATATTGGTAGGTAAACGTAGTCATATTGGTAGGTAAACGTAGTCATATTGGTAGGTAAACGTAGTCATATAAGCTCTACATGCCTTTAAAATAAAGGTGTTCAGCTAGTCTAAAAGCATTTAAAAACTTTAAAATTATTAAAAGCCCTGGCAAAGAAAAATTGCCCTTGGTTTTCGCTACGCTCAAACTCTATTGAATCTCGCTTTCGCTCGATTCGTGGGGCAATTTTTTAGATCATCCTGTTGTGACTTTGAGAAAAAGCAAAGGCAAGAGCAAAAGAAACTCGGAATTCGCTTCGCTCATAAAGCTTTTTTACTCGCTACGCTCGATCTAGGCACAATTTTCTGCATGTGATTTACGCTCATTTAGACTTCACAGCCTAAAAAGCTGTTTTTCAGAGAGTCGAGATGCGAATTTTGTTGCTTCGCTCGTAGACACTCACTCTATTCATCCCGATTAGAATAAAAATAGCCTCTATTTGGCGCTCATTTGCGTTTTTTGACCTGATTACTCATTTCAATAGTGGATTCTATGTCTTAAGTAAAAATGTGGCTGAAATCGCATGTGAGAGCGTTTTAACTTGGGTTTTATTTTTGACCTGTAGGCTAAAGTTTCCGCTTATAGGTTTTTCTCTTAAGAAACACAATAGTCAGGATCTCTTTTGGCCAAGCACTATCTTTACTGTCAGTTAAGTCAATTAAATGGATGGGGAGCCGGTACATACCGGCAATTTTTGGTTCACACACCACGCATCTAAAGATAAAGGCTTCAAAGCCTTATGCTATAAGGGATACAGCGATTTTTCATCTGTCTGGAAAGCGGTTACGCTTTTATGCTGATTTTTATTATTTTTCATAGGTTTAGCTGCAAACACTTTTTGTTGCAGATAAAGTGCAATATTTACTTACAAAACAATAAGATAGCTTGTAATCACCTTTGTTTACGCTTTTATATAAATTTCTCTTTTTATATTAGATATTTAACCTGTAATCATTAAAACTTAACAAAGTGTTTACTTATATTTGATAGTTACTTTTTAGAAATTAGGTGCTTAGATTGAAAACAAATTGTAGGAGTTTTTCATGAACAGTACTCGAACCGTTGCCGTCAGATTAGACAATCAGGTTGCACAAGAATATGAGCGTTTGGCTCAGTTGAAGGGTGATAAATTAGGGACTTATCTGCGGGATCTTCTGACCAGTAATTTACAGATGGCCAGTATTGAACGGCAGGCCAGTCGGATTGAAACATTGGTGAATGATTTCGAAAAGCAGATTAATTATTCCCTCGATAAGTTTACTGAAGCCAATTATCTGAACAAAAAATTCTTTGAAGATTTTGGTGGGGTATACATGATGCTACTCAGTACGCTTATGCATTTAAAAGTAGAAAGAGATGATATTCGCGGTATGCAAAGACAAGGAAATGCGTATGCCCAAAGGAACTATTTTGAGGGGAAAAAGCCATGAGCAATATTATTCAACTCTCTAAACCATGTGCTTTCTGTGATTCAAGGGATAACGTACAGCTTTTTGCAGGGCTAATGCTTTGCGGAAATTGTCAGGAAAACATCCGGATCACTAATCCTGGCATGTTTGAGGCCAATAATCAGATTGAACAAAAAGCCCAGGATTAACCTGGTGCTATTCACCAATTAAAATGTCTATGCGATAAACCATTTAAAATGTCCTGTTTTTAACTGCAAGAGTCAAGAACAGGATTTAAATATCTTTGTTCAATAACAGCTTTCTGAGCTTTACGACTCGGCATACTTTTCTTGAGACGGGAACGTTTATTCTGTTTCTCCAACTCCTCATGTTGCTGCTGGATATGGGCCAGAACCGAGCCTAATCTTTTATTCTCAACCACTGCATTTTGCTGCAGTCCAGCCAGTTTATTGAAGACGCTATAGTTGATCTTCCGTCCTTCATGCATGATTGCCACAGTACCATCCGGGTACTCCAGAAATGAAATGTATAGCCCAACAAGCTTATGATTCAGCTCTGTCGGTTCAAGCATATAAATACACTTGTCATAGGTCAGGGTCAGATTCTTGGTGACCTTACGCGGTTCCTGCCAGGTAAAAATATCATCCAGTTCAAGATCAGATTCGCTTAATGGCCGATGCAGGTTCTTTGAGTTTCGCGCACATTTGGCGAACTTCTGATTGAACTGCTCAATAAAGCAGGGTAACCATATATTGGCCTCTGCAATCGAACCGATGCCTTCCAGGCGCATCTCCTTGATCAGACGATCCTGAAGTGTCCTGTTGGCACGTTCCACACGACCTTTGGCCTGTGGTGAGTTGGCAAAGATAATATCAATGTTTAACTCATTCAGAATCCGGCCAAATTGCGTGATCTGGCTGTCCTGACTGGATTTCTGGTTCACTCTGAATACCGAATGTTTGTCGCTGTAAAAGGCCAGCGGCTTACCGTATTGCTCAATGTAGGCTCGGGTGGAAAGCATATAGTCAAAGGTGGTTTCAGCCTCACAAAAGCGCAGATGCAACAGCTTTCCAGTGGCATCATCGATATAAACCAACAAGCAGCATTTGGCTGCTCGTCCTTCAAACCAGTCGTGATATGAGCCATCAATTTGGATCAGTTCACCGAAGCAATCCCGGTTATAACGTGGCTGATATGGACGCTTCAGGCGCTTGGATCGCGGAATCCACAGGTCATTGGCCGTCATCCAGCGCCGAAGCGTTTCTACCGGGATATTCAGGTCAAACATGCTGCTGAGCTTCTCATGCGCCAAGGTGGGTCCAAAGCCCAGCAAATGTTCAGCAATAATGGAAAGGCACTTTGATTTTAACAAGTCATCATGGCGACGATGGCCAGGTTGACCACGACTGGCATGTGCCATACCTGAGACACCATCTTGATTGAGCTTCTGCAATAACCGGGTAATTTGACGGGTGGAAAGATTTAGGATTTCAGCAGCACGGACCTGGGTAATACGATGATCTCGAACGTCTTGCAGAACTGCAAGCCGTTGAATTTCTTTGTCAGACATAGTGATCAGCATCTATATTTATATCCAGTCCATGGTGATAAAAACCATCATAAACTAGACATTTTTATTGGTGAGAATATAGACACTTTAAATGGGTTCTAACA
>NZ_CP035940.1 GCF_003024525.3 Acinetobacter cumulans
ATCATTAGGACGGAAGAAAGTTTACAAGCCATTTATAAAAAACTTTCGCTGATCGTATGTGATTACCATAAATTAATAAATTAAACGATTCATTTTATTTTGTGGAGTATGTATCTCATGAATCAGCCTAAAAATGAGTTTGAAATACGACAACAAATGATGAACGATCAAATTTCAGGGGCAAAAGATCCTCAACATGAGATCCATCAACGTATCCAAGAAAGCCTTAAAAAAGATGCAGAGGAGTTAGCACTGCGTAAAGCATGGAAACGTGCTCAGGATATTGTTTGCCATAGCTTCGATCAAAAAACGATTGACGCATGTAGACAAAGTAGTGAGGAACGTTTAGAACGGCTGATTTCAGGTGAATCTACCTTTGAAGAAGAAGACGCGGTACTAATGATGCAATGGCGCGCCTTAAATAATCGACCTAAAAACCAGGACTAAAATCATTATCCTGATCGTGATTCCTTACTTTTTCAGAAGTTACAGCTTTTTCCCTCATTTTCAAAGGCACACGTTCAATGACTTGTCGCTGTATAAATGCTAATTCTTCATCAATAGGGGCGATCTGAATAACTGAACCCTCTAAGTTTTGGCCGAGATCCCTTAAATATCCCAATTTCTCAAGTCGATCGAACGATTCAGTATTCAAAAGATCAATATAACGCTGTAAATCATGCTGAATCAATGTTATAGGTTCAGTCGTTTGAGGATCTTTCAATAAAGTTTGCAGCATATTCTGCTGTAAAAACAATAATTTTTCTCGCGCATACCACTGTTGTCGAGTACGTGGCGTTTCAGCTTGCTTGCTTAGTTCTTCAATCTCTTTTCGATTTTTTAATTCAGCCTCATAAAACGAACGATACTGCTCATAACGATTTTCAGCGCGAATACGTTGAATTTCTTCAATCATATGCTGTTGTTTGGCCCACAACTCAGGTTCATTCTCACACGCAAAACGTACCGCCTTATTCATCACGGGGACATCCTGCAGCTGGGTTCCATACTTCTTGTTGTAATCTCGGTGTGATAAACAACTCACCCTACTCGGCACTTCTATCTGAATACCTCGAATCTCAACCTGTTTCATTGGCGCATACCGCATAAGACTGTCATTAATCAGTTCTTCAGTTTTCTGTCGGTACAACTGCAGCTGTGCTTTGCCCATCCCCAATACATCAGCCGTGAGCTTCTGCGCACCACCTTTCTGCGGATCCTTGGGGTTATAACGCTTAAAAAACTGTTCGGCTGAACGATCAATCCCATCCATATGCCGTTCACTGTACATCAGATGCAAATGCGGTTGCTCAATCCCGGCAATTAAACCCGCATGATTATGGATGGCGCAGCTAAATGGAAAACGATAGCGGTCGGCAAACTCGGTAATAAACGCTTCAGCCAACTCAATCCGTTGCGCTTGGTTTAATTCTTTGGGTAAAGCCACGACCAGACTGGAACAGGTTCGGCCATTACTCCGTTCATATACATCTGCAGCCTGCCAAAATTCAGCCGGTTTTCCCTCGGCAAAACTGGGTAAATTCCCGGATTTCACAAACTCAATGTGCTCAGAAACCGATTCCTTATAACTTTTAAAGTGTGACGTTCGGGTGATGTAATGAAAGCGATTCTTGGCTGTGGCGCCATCTTTGATTTTTCCTGATCGTGTCTTTATCGCTTTTTTTGCGGTGTGTTCAAGGTTGCAATAGAACATATATCACCTTCATTTTTAGCCGGGGCCTCGCAGAGCCTGCGGAGCACGAGGAGGAGTGTTTCTAATTCGATATAATTGCGTAGTAATTATATCGAATTAGAAACACGGAAACGAGCTTAAGAATTAAAAAAAATGTTCCCACATTTTTTTTAATTCTTCCCGTGCCGGCCTATGCTAAACTGAAAACACAAAAACCTCACCCATTTTATGCTGGAGAATGCGATGGCGGCCCGTGGAAGACCTGCGAAAATACTCACTTCAAATGACCTCATGACATTACAGCAGTTCCTTAAAAATCTCCCTTTCCTCAAGAAAAACCAGCAGCAGGCTTTGACCTTGCTTCAACAAGCAAATGGCATATTCAATGACAAACAGCTCAATCTACTGAAAGCTGCAGACCGTGATAAAAACCAGTTTTTAAAAAGACAGGCCCTCATTGAACAGATCAAGCTAAAGGATAAAAACCAGCAGCCCCTTCTGGCCAACGAAACAGAAATTCTGGCATTACTGACACAGGAAATGGATCAGGATAATTTCTTCCGCCTGGATCGTGCCCTGGAGTCTTACCAGAAAATTGAAAAAGCAGCCTTGGAAAACCGGATCCGGCTGGAGAATGAACACAAGCGCGAAATTTTGCAAAAAAGTCATAAAGAACTGACAGACGCCCAAAAGAAACGTAATGCAGAAAATCAGCTCAAATATGCTTTAGGTGGAGCAGTACTAGCCGCCTGGAACAAACTTAATTTATCAACCGAAAATATAGATCCAGAAAAAGTTAAAAATACCATCGTCAATAACCAAAATTTTTTCAGAATGGTCAGTAACACCACGCTTTATCAATATATTCATCCAAGAACTGAAAACTACTTTCGAAGCAGAGAATTGTTTATCAAAGTTATTGAAGGATTATGTGAATATGATGACCACGGTACAGAACTTTATATCTTTGAAGCAGATAGTCACTTAAAACCGCAATAAAATGCGATTACAGCCACTTTTAAACCAATTTTTGAGTTAGCTACGTCTAAATCAATAAAGTGGCTGTAATCGCAAAACAAGAGCATTTAGCTTATTTTGCAAAAATACAAATCAAGATCCATTTCAAAACTCACAATATACCTAGAAGGTATATACCGAGCGAGTGTCTACGAGCGGCATAACTAAAATTCGCGCTTTGACTCTTTGAAAAACTGTTTTTTAGTATGTGAAATCTAAAAGAGCGTAAATCAAATGCCAAAATTTGATTCTAGAACGAGCGAAAGCGAGTAAAAAAAGCATTATAAGCGAAGCGAATTCCGAATTGTTTGTGCTTTTTTTAAAGTCATAACGAGATTTACTAAAAATTGCCCCAAGAATCGAGCGATAGCGAGATTCAATAGAGTTTGAGCGTAGCGAAAACATAGGGCAATTTTTCATTCTTTCCTTTTTAATATATTTTAAATCTTTTAAATCTTTTAGGCTATCTGAAAGGCTTTAACAGAAAGGCTTTCAGCTCCTAACTATGAGGGATTGACTACTAACTATGAGGGATTGACTACTAACTATGAGGGATTGACTACTTAACTATGAGGGATTGACTACCAAATATGAGAGAATTATATTACTCATAGTTAGTTTATCGAATTAAAAATGATGAGTACATCTAAAAAAGAATTAGTAGTTAAATCAAATCAAGTAATTGAGGCTTCATATCAACTCAGCTCAACAGAACAACGGATTGTCTTAGCAGCTATTAGTAAGATTAGTCGGGCTGAAGATATTACAGATGATGAAATTTATCGCGTAACTATTGATGATTTAAAAAAACTTGGGGTTCATGAAAAAACAGCTTATAGAGATCTAAAAGATGGTGTAAACCGCTTATATGACAGATCAATTAATTTAGCTATTGATGATGAGTCAATCAAAATGAGATGGATTCAATCCATACGCTTTTTAGAAAGTAAAAGCGTTGTAGGAATTCGGTTTTCTAAAGAAATTTTGCCGTTCATTTCTAATCTAAGCCGTGAATTCACTAAGTATTCGCTATCTGATATTGCTGGTATGAGTAGCGCATATGCTATTCGTATTTATGAGCTACTAAGCCAATATCGTTCCATAGGAAAACGAGAGATTTCCATCGAATCTCTAAGAAGTATGTTGGAGTTAGGGAAAAGATATCCATTGTCTGCTGATTTAAAGAGATGGGTTATTGATACTGCTGTAGTTCAAATCAATGAACATAGCCCTTTAAATGTATCTTACGAGCAAATAAAGACAGGTCGAAAAGTCACACACATTCACTTCACGTTTAAAGAAAAATCAAAAAGTATTGAGCATAAATCCGAACAGAATAATTTTTATAAATTGACAGATTCACAAATTAATATGTTCGGTAATCAGCTTTCACGCTTACATGAAGTATCTCACCTAGCACAACAAGGTGAAAGTTATGACGACTTAGCTATTAAAATTAAAGATATGCTGCGAGATCCAATAAAACAAAAACAACTTATTCCTCATCTTAAAAATTTAGGCTTTAAGGCATAAAGGTCGATTGTGTATGTAGCAGTTGACTGTTTGTTAATGTATTTTAGTTCACATAATGGACAACCAAAATTACAAGATGAAATCACTATCTGTTATTGAGCTTTCAAATCTCTATGGAATAACTCGTCAAGCCATTTATAAGCAAGTTAATAAAGGTAATTTAAGTAAAAATAGTGACGGTAAAATTGATCTTTCCGAAGCTATTCGAGTCTTTGGTGAACCTTCTAGAAATGTAAACAGTTCACAGACAACCGAAACACGAAAGTTGTCAGAAGTTCACCTATTAGAACAGCAGGTTTACATGCTTCAAAAACAGCTTGAACAGGCTCATGAGCGTGAGCAGTTCCAACGTGAGGAACTAAAAGCTAAGAATGATCAGTTACACGTTAAAGATGAGCAAATTGAAGCAATACAACGCCTACTAGAAGCTCCAAAAGCTTATACAACTAGTTCTATCGACCCAAAATTAGATATAGCAACAGATACTAGGTCAAAAAGTGAGTCGAACTATGATGTATTGACTACTCAACCAAGAGAAACTCCTGTAGAAGTAGAGATCCAAACTCAGCCGAAAGATGACGGATTGACTACTCCGGAGCAGGTGGAAAATAAGCGGATTCCAGTACCGGAGCACATTGACCAGGAACCGGAGAAAAGAGGCTTTTGGAGCCGATTCTTTAAGCCGTATGGCTGATTTGATTGTTCACCTGGACTTATTAAAACCGTGGAACATTGTTCAAGAAGTAAGCGTGGAACACTAAAAAACATAAAAAAAGCCCATTCGATGGTGAATGGGCTATAAATCGGGTAGTAGTACGTTGAATTATAACATAATTTAAAGAGCATTTCGTATAAGGTGTATTATGTTAATTTTAGGAAACCTTAATACTGTTTTAACATAGACTCTTCATCTTCATGCACTCTCATCTACTAAAACAATACTATCATTCCAGTACGTATCTTCTGCCCAATTATTTGGAAAGCCACAGCTATTTAAATGTGAATGTACATGATATTTATCAATTAATTCTTGTAGATCTGCTTTGATGTGAGTTCTATTGATTTTAAAATACATAGCATCTAGTGCTATTAGAATTGAATACAATCTGTTTGGTCTATGAGATGGAAATTGCAGTTTTATATCTTTTAATGTAACTGCGGCATAATTAGCATTAAAAACGCGATTGTGATGTGCACATCTATTCCTAATTTCTCGTAAGCCATTAATCCAAGTGATCCAATACTGAAACTTTGTAGCTCCAAAGGACTTAGCTAAATTATCTAAAGAGTTCTCACGGCTTCTTTGGATAAAAATTCCTATATTGATACTTTCAATAAAATCACAAATCTGCCCCAAAGTCATAAACTCAGAAATATGCCAAAAAGGTGGTAATTGTTCAAAAATATCGTGTTCAGGATTCTTGTATTTATTTTTGTAGTGTTCGTTGTGACTCTCTTTGCTCTTTAAAAATTGAGCTTTAAGTTTTTTTCTAATCGACTGAATTTTACTGAGAGGAGTTTGATAGTCTGGATCCTTATGCTTTAATCCTCGTAATTGAGCTACTGTTGGTTGAAAGATAAAGCCATCATCTAAATACCAGAAATATCCTTTGCCACTATCTATAAAGAATTGGTCTAAAGACTTCCGCAAATAAACTTCTATTTCAGAGATATAGCTTAACAATAGATTAGAAAGCTCTTTATTAAACAAATACAAATTCAAAGCATCTTTAAAGTCTATATTTTCCTTAAAACGCTTTGGTTTATCTTTAGGATCTAGACTTACTAAGAATGGATGTAAGTAGAATTTAAAACGATGGTATGTCGTTTTCTGAAGAACAGACTTAGCTAAAGTCTCATTAGAAAAGTTTAACCCTTCCGATTTAAGTTTAGTTATAACTTCATCAACTGTTAAAGTTCTTCTTTTATATGGAGAAACCTGTTTTAAATCCATACAACAAATCTTCTAATTTTTCCAAAAAAAAAGCTCACTTACGTCCCAAGTTAACAAACTAAAGGAGGTAGCGAGCGTTGTTAAGTTCATTCTATATAATATATAGAATTTTCAATATCACTAAGTGTAACACTGCAACACTATCAATCTTTATTAAATACCATAAAATTCAATGGTTTACAATAAAAAACTTGACTTCCTCCAGGTTATTTAATATAAGTCCTTAGGACTTATATTAAATAACCTATGACAATATGAATTTTTCAGATGCTTTATTGGATATTATTATTTCCTCCAAGAAGTCAGCTATATCAAAACAAAGTTTATATAGAGAATTCATAAAATTATGGTTAGATAAAAAATATAAAAATATAGATATCAGTGACTTAAGATATAACAGTAAAGATTATAGAAAAAAATTTAAACGTGTTTTAAAAGAACTAGAAACCTCAGATAAGCTGAAATGTATTGGCGATGAAATTGTCGGAGCTTCTTATTTTATTAATTTAACTATTTCCCCCTTAGATCCTCTTAAAATTATCTCTGATCTATATTCTTTAGGGTATTTCTCTCACTTCTCAGCTATGAAAATCCATAAATTAGTTGATGGAGCCAGTGATATTGTTTACTTTTCTACCGTTGATAGAAAAGTATGGAAAAAGCACTTTTTAGATAATTTAGAAAAAGATAAATCAACTCGCTTTGATAATGACGAAAAAGATATTCTAGATTTAATTCCAAGATTTCCTACTGAGGAAAACTATCTTTCACAGTACCTTCTTGTATTTACTAATAAAAATTTTGGCCACTGGGAGATTGTTAATGGCTTAAAGGTCAGAAAAATTTCTTTCCTCTTTTTAGATATGGTGAGATCTCCCCAGTATTGTGGAGGGGTTGAAACTGTAATTTCAGTGTTTGAAAAATATGCTCCTATTTTGTTAGAAGAAATAATAGAGACAGCACACAAATATGGCACAAATATAGACAGAGCTAGAATTGGTTTCATCCTTGATGAACTAATGGGACTAACTCATCCTATGTTAGAGCAATGGAAAATTGAAATGGTGGGGTTAAGAGGTGGTTCAAGGAAATTTGTTGCCTATTTACCTTTTGATCCAGAATTTAGTCCTATATGGAACATTTCGTTGAATCATGATTCTGTAAAAAATTCTTTTCACGGAGTTTTTATTAAGAAAATTTCTGAAACTGATATATCGAATAAAGCCTATTTTGAAATCAAATTTGCCTATATTCACACATTTATTGAATATGCTAAGAAGAAGAATTTAAACGATGTAACTCTTTTAATTCACAATTTAAGAATTGATGATATCAGAAATGCTCATCCTTATGAATTTCCCTATAAAGGGGATAGGATTTATCTCAAAAATGAAGAAGAGCTAAATATTTTTTTAGAAAAGTTCAAGATGCGATTTGAACGAAACGGGTTCACAATTAACCCTATAATTTCATCCTCTCTAGGTAATTATAAATACTGGCAATTCAAGATCACTTGGGAGAATACAAGAACCTCATTATTAGAAACAACTCTCAACTCTTTAGAATATTCCTGGGCAGAAGAATTCATTAAGGAGTATTTAATAAGTAGAGGAGCTACCTTCAAATGACGAAGAATAATACTGATTGATTTAACATAAAATCTCTTATACGAAATCGATTTGTTAGAACCCATTTAAAGTGTCTATATTCTTACAAGCGATTTTTGTTTATCGTAATATGAAATCAGCGAACTGCAATAGATCAATAACTTACGTCATTAGGACGGAAAAAAGTTTCTAAATCATTTGTAAAAAACTTTCGCTGGATATTTACCTCAACTATAAATCAATAACTTACGTCATTAGGACGGAAGAAAGTTTACAAGCCATTTATAAAAAACTTTCGCTGGATATTTACCTCAACTATAAATCAATAACTTAC
>NZ_CP035941.1 GCF_003024525.3 Acinetobacter cumulans
AATGACTGCCAAACAGAAGCAACGTAACAAGAAACAAGCGCAAGAAAATGTAGCTCTAAGCTGGGATGACCATGCTTGGGATGACTACCAATATTGGTTGAAAACCTCTCCTGAAATTTTTAGCAAAGTAAATGATCTGATTAACGAATCATTGAAAACGCCATTTTCTGGCACAGGGAAACCTGAACCTCTAAAAGAAAATCTCTCCGGTTTTATTTCTCGACGTATCACGAAAGAACACCGTCTTGTATATATGTATGAGAAGGGTGTTTTGCATATTGCTTCATGCAGATACCACTACGATGACTAATGTCTCGTAATATTTAAGACTATATAAATTGAAAGGCGTGGATACTGATCTGCGCCTTTTTTATTAGAAAAGCTGTAAAACCCTGACAACTTTTTAGGTTGTATAAAGCATTTTTTTGATTCGTTGAATTCTATTTTCTAAACCCACGATACTTTTTTGAAGTCGATCGCTATACACTTTTTTTTGAAGATCAGAAAATTCTTTAAGTTCATTTTCAAGCTGCTCAATTTTTTCTTGGAGCAAAATTTCTTTCTCAAATTTTGTTATTTCTTTTTCGACCATTACTTAAATCCTGCTTTTTCTAAAAGAGGATATAACTCTCTAAATTTCTCAGGTTGTAAAAGCATTTCAGCAATACGAATGGCAAATTGTTGATAGCTCTCTGTACCTTGGGAATATCTCGACATTTCGGGCATCTCAGACAGTTTGTGAGAAAACATATGTCGTTGTGCATCTGTCATTTTTTTGAATAGATCGGCTGTGTCCGGATCTATATTAGTTTCTATTTTCTTTGCTTGTTGCTTCTGCTTAAAGTTGAATGAAAAGCCTGTGATTGTCCGCCCTTTTTTATGCTGTTCATACGTCACGTCAATATCTGTTAAATCATTGATCTGCTTAATTGATGGCTCTAATACACGTAACTTAAAATTGGAAATAATTTTATATTCAGAATCAATAACACCTATTTGCTTTCTAAACTCATTAATAGTTAGTACTGGGGTTTTACCAGTGCTGCGCCACGCAATTAATATTTCATATAGCCGTGTAGCATACTTACTTTGAAGCTGTGCAACTTGTTCAAGCTCATAACTTGTGAAATGTTCTTCAAGGCGTGTAATTAAAGGAACAACATCAGGCGCAAATATAATTTCTACAGTTGCTTCATTTTTTGTATAGCCGATTTTTGATACCCATCGGCTTGTATACTGTGTCAAATTTCCATTTTTATTTATTTCCTCATAACTAAATTGTCTTGCAAATAAACTCTTACATGCTTCTTTTAAGCTTGTATAAGCACTATGTTTCTCAACATTAAATGTTTGTATGTATGTGCTTGCATGTACTGTTAATGGGTCGTTTGCATTAATACCCTTTCCATTTTCTCTTGCTTCAATAATCGCTAATAGAATTAATCGTTGTTCCACAAGCTCTAAGTTGTAACTGGCATTAATTAAGGCGTTATCTTTTACAATGAGCATATTTTTTTCCTGTTCTACATTACGGCTCACAATCAAATCCTCCTTACGACAAAACCAATATACACAAATTAAAGCGTAAGTAAATATACATAAAATAATATGTATAGATAAGGTCTATAGATGTATAGATATGGGTCTATAGATGTATAGATATGGGTCTATAGATGTATAGATATGGGTCTATAGATGTATAGATATGAAGCTCAAAAGCCTTGCTATCACAGTGTTTCAGAGAGCCTAAAAGCATTTAAAAGCATTTAAAAACATTAAAAGCCCAGAAAAAGTCAAAATCAAAGGCTATGGCACTCGCTTCGCTCGTGTCGTTTCAAGAGCAAAAGCAAAGTCAAAAGCACTAATAATGCATTCGCTATGCTCATGCTTTTTTAAGAGCAAAAGCATCAATACTTCACTCGTAGATATTCGCTCCGCTCTGTTAATCTCGTTTAATGTTGAAATGGAAACTTTGTAATCAGAGAAAAAACAAGGGCGAAATTTTAATGTTGCTCAATCGCTCGTAGACACTCGCTCGGGTACTTAAACATGAGGTTCTATACTCCAAGAGCAAAAAAAGCTAAATTTCAGAGTGAATAGTACCTCATTGTACTATGCAAATAAAACCGAATGTACTAATATTAGTACATGCAGTTTTATTTGCATTAAATTTTTGTACTAAGGGTGTTTAAATGAAGAATCAGTGTGTTGTAGTTTTAACAGCTCGAGGAAAATCTAGAATTTTAAAAGAAGGAGGAAGTCAGGCTTGGAGATTAAACGCTCACCATGCAGGAAAGTGCAGTTACGTGGTTTGCGTTCAAAACCGAAATAAATCTTGGGGTCAACCTGAAGCAAAGCACCACACAGCCTTTTTAATCGGTAAAATATCTAGTATCAGCCAATCTCAAGAAGAAGGCTCTCAAGGTCGTTGGATAATTAATATTTCTGAATATGCAGATATTTCTATTCCTAATGTATGGGATGGAAATAGAAACCCAGTTGCTTATAGAACTTTAGAAGAGCTAAACATTGACTTAGAAAATTTACAGTTCAATAAGTTAGAGCAAGAACCTAATGTTTTAGAGCAAGCGAATAAACCAAAAGAAGAATTAGAGAAAATATCAATTCCTGAAGCTAAAAGATTGTTAGCAAACTATTTTGATGTTCCTCAAGAAAATATTTCTATTACTATTAATATGTAATTTCAAAGGCAAAAGAGAACTATCTTTTGCCTTTTCTTTAAGCGAAATTTCATTGTGATGCTCGTAAACACTCGCTAAAAATCTTTCATTTGCGTTCTAATGAATTTTATTTATTTCAACTATACTTTTATGCATGAAACCCAAAACATGGCTAAAACCCCCGTTTTTTTGCGTTTAAATGGATGTTATGAGGGGGAGTAGTCGTTATCGTTGCTGTTATCAGGTTTTTTGGGTTCATTTTTTCTCTGTTTTTCCAATTCTTGACGTCTTAAAAATGCCAAACGCTCTTTTTCCTGTCTTTCTTGCTCAGCCAGTTGTTTTTTCTGTTCCTGTTCTATGCGTAATTGCTCTCTAAGTTCTCGTTGTTGATTGAATCTTTCTTGTTCTCGTTGTTCATTTAGAAATATATGATGTTCTAGTTGCCTATCAAAATTCTGCTCTAATTTAAAAATTTGTTCATCAAATTGTTTAGTAAGATTCGGATTATTGTATTTGTTGATTATATCCAAATACGGTTTTGCTCTTTGCTGTACTTCAGCTAGTGTCCTTCTTGCATCTGACAGTTCTTTTTTTAACTTTTTCGATTGACTGGCCAGCAAGTTAGCATTGTCAAATCGCGGTCCAATTTGATCAAATATCTGATCAATCATAGCCTTTGCAACTCTCTCACCGTAGGCATTTTTAGATTCAAAAAACTCAGGTTCAGGCACTTCATAGGTGAGTCCTTTTTCAATGCCTGGTTCATTCTCGTAATTGTTCAATTTTTCATAATATTCTTGAATAGACGTATGTTTTGCTTTGCTCCCCTGTACGCCCCGATCTAATCCTAAATCTTTTACTTCAACTGCAAAATCAGTCTGCATCTGTGAAAGTGTATGTCGAGATCCACCGATATATTTTTTAGCATTCAATCGTCCTGTTTCTTCGTCCACTGGAACAACGTAGGCGACAAGGTGAGGAGTTGTTTCATCACGGTGAATGGTGGTGCTGACGACATTATTTTTACCGTATTTATTTTCGAGCCATTTTTTTGATTGCTCAAAAAATGCAGTTTCTTTTTCAGTTCCCCAGCCATCCCACTCCGGACTCGCTGTAATCAAATGCTCAATACACAAAACTGCATCTTTACGTCTTTTTTCAGGAATACGATCACGAATAGCGGTCATACATTTTTCGTTTGTATCTAGCTCATGCTCATTCAAATGTGTACGAGCATCATCGGCATTTAACGTTTCTCGATTGCGATAATTATGCGAAAGACTGCCTCCAACATCGGCAAATGACTTGAGTTTCTGAATACGCAAAATAGCAAATGACATTGGAGAAATCCGACACCGCAAAAAGCACACGATAGCAGAGGTTTTTGAGCTTTGCGATAGTGAAGTGGACTCACTCCACTTTCAAATAACCTAAAGGTATATTGAAAGTTCATGAGTAAGGGGGGATTCCCCCCTTAACCCCCATTAAAAAGACTATCTTGAAACAAAACATTCAACTCATTTTTGATTTTATGTTTTGGTGATTAATTTTTTATTGAAAAAAGATTGTACCAATACTTGTACAATCTTTTTTTGTGATGTATAATCCATTTCATATCTTGATCGGCTCTACATGGGCTGATGACCACCTCGCACAAAATGGTGTGCACATATGGTTTTAACAATTTATCCCTAGAAGAACATCTAGAACGATTTTTAGTTTTAACAACTTATCATCCCTGTTTATAGGGAAGGAAAACAAAATGCAAATACTTAACTTTAGCCAAGCTCGGGCTTGCTTTAAGGAGGTAATGGAAGACGTTTGTCGAGATCACGAACCAACTGTGATAACTAGACAGCGAGGTAATCCTGTAGTTGTAATGTCATTGGATGATTTTAACGGTATGAAGGAAACGATATACTTGTTGAGCTCAAAGAAGAATGCAAACAGATTATTAGAATCCGTCGCTCGAATTAAGGCAGGTCAGACCACAAAAAGGAATCTGATAGAA
>NZ_CP035942.1 GCF_003024525.3 Acinetobacter cumulans
GTCAGGGGCAATTTTTGCAAATGACGGAGAAAAACCAAAGATTTTAAAAGCATTGAGCAAGGACACACAGAGGGTACTTTTTCACTACCGTTCAAAATTCCTACTCTGTGCCTTGTTGGGGCAAGCCCCAAACCCCAAAAAGCAAAAGCAAAGGCAAAAATGGCACTCGCTTCGCTCGTGTCTTTTCAAAAGCAAAAGCACACGATAGTTAAAGTTTTCATGAAATCAGATGCTAAAAAAGCAGTTTTTCAGAGGGGGGAATAATCGAACTTTCATTGTGTCGCTCGTAGACACTCGCTAATAACTTTCTTTGAAAAACCAAAAAAAAGACAAAGAAAATTTTCTTTGTCTTTTTACTTTTTCGATAGAAAAACGCACTCAAACGATAGTTTGGGAAAGTGCGCCCTTTGGGATTTGTCATACAAAATAAAAATTCGTTAAACGATTTCCTATCCTGCCATAGGCTTATTTTTATTTTTACTTCTGATCTTTTAGTCATGACTAAAAAACTTTGTCATACAAAATCACAAAACGCCATGCGTTTTCCTATCCTGCCTTAGCTCCCTTAGCTCCCTTAGCTCCCTTAGCTCAAACTCAATATAAAATTATTAGTCATGACTAAACGGCTTAATCAGCAAAACCAATCCATAGGTAACATTATAAAATTTTCAGTTGAACCGCTTAAATTATGGAAAATTCTTTGCAACTGTTCAGCATCAATTTCACCTGAAACATAACGTTCAAACGCCTGTATTTTTTCTTTTGATGGCGTTAAATCGTAATATTCATAATTGGCTTTGAAACCATCAAATTGCTGTTGTCTTAATTCTTTTTCAGCTTGATTCATTGCTCAACTCCTAAAAAACAACGCCAAATTCTTCTAATTTTGATTGCCATTGGTCGGCTGTTGCATCAGTTGTAATTTCTTCTTTGATGCGTTTCATCATATCCATGACTGACTCATCACCACGTTTAAACCGATCTGCTAAGCCATTCGACATGATTAACCCTGTAATTTTGCTTTTACGGTGTTCTAAAACGTCCATATTTGCGTTTTTAGGCTGTTTTACGACTTCATCAGGGATTTCTACGGGTTTTTGCTTAGAATCGCTAAAATCGCTGTTTTTTGGCGTTTCTGTCCCTGTTTTTTTCTTCTGTTTAAACTTGAATGAAAATCCTGTGATTGTCCGCCCTTTTTTGTGCTGTTCGTAGCTCGCTGTGATGTCTGTATGCTCGTTGATTTGTTTGAGAGACGGCTCTAAAACGTATTTTTTTAAATCATACATGCGTTGATATTCAGCATCGAGAACACCCATTTTTTGCCGAAAGTCAGCCAATTCTATGATTGGTGTTTTCCCTGTGGTTCTCCAGCAGATCAGTAACTCATACAAACGAATTGCATAACCTGTTGAAAGCTCGCTTATCTGTTTCATTTCATACTGAGTAAAACGTTCCTCAAGCCTTGTAATTAAAGGGATGACGATAGGAGCGAAGATTAACTTCACTGTAGCTTCTGCATCCACATAGCGAACTTCACTAACCCAACGTGAACGGACGTTTTCGGTATTTCCTCGTTCATTGATTTCCTGGTAACTGAATTGACGTGCAAATAGATCATCACAAGCATCTTTGAGGGCTTGGTAGGCTGTTTGTCTAGCTACGCCAAATTGATTGATATAACTCTCTGCATGGACGGTTAAAGGGTCATTGGCATTAATTCCCTTTCCTGACTCTCTTGCTTCAACAATCGCCAACAAGATTAAGCGCTGTTCAACGAGATCCAAGTTGTAACTAGCGTTCATTAGGGCATTGTCTTTCACTACTAATTTACTCATAAGACGTGAATTAAAATTTTTTCGTTAAAACGAATTTATCATAACATCTCGTCTTATGGTAGGTAAATCTCGTCTTATTGGTAGGTAAATCTCGTCTTATTGGTAGGTAAATCTCGTCTTATTGGTAGGTAAATCTCGTCTTATGTCCTCTGTATGCCTTGCTATACTTGCATTTCAGTATGGCTAAAAGCATTTAAAAGCATTTAAAAACATTAAAAGCCCAATTTTTCATGAAAATTGCCCTCGGTTTTCGCTAAAGCTCAAACTTTTTTGACTTCACTTCGTTAC
>NZ_CP035943.1 GCF_003024525.3 Acinetobacter cumulans
TAAACCTTCAGCAAGCATGTTAGTTAAAACTTTTTGTTGATCCACGCCTTTTTCAATTTGTTCATAAGCTCTCAACATCAAATCAACCGCAGATTCACATTCATTTAGCAATTCACCAACGACTGTTGTTATTGTCGTGTTTTGATATTCAGCTAATTTGAGTAATTTCTCGTGATATTCAGGTCGCACTGATAAACCAATTCTTTTTCTAGCCATGTCACCAATCCTATATATCTGTGACCAATAATACATGTAATTAAAAAATAATCAAATATTTACGTGTCGGCATAGCCGAAAAAAACCCGATTACGGCAAAGGGGAGCTGTAATCAGGGAAAGGAAGGTTTGTAATTTTTATTGCGTCAGTTCGAAAGCACTCCGCTTTCTCTGAAAGTGGGTAAGTGCGCCCTTAGGTGTTTCACTGTTTCACTGTTTCACTGTTTCAATGTTTCAGGTTGTCAGTTGACCTTGATCTACTAAACATTGCCGTATTAGTTCCATTGGTTTTTTGAGTGTCTGATCTTCTGCAACAGCAACCAGTAATTCACCCTGTTTTTTCTGTTTTCTGACTGCATGCCACATTTCAATATCTAATTTGAAAAGCAGCTCCGCCACGTTATCGGTATCGTCTACAATTTCCTGATCGGTTTTTTCTTCTGCTTTGCTAACCAACTTTTTAAGACCTTTTGACCAGTTCAACTGGCGTGTGCCTTTAAACGCGAAATAATAGAGCTTAAACAGATTCGCATCTGCTGGATTTTCTTCTTCTGAATAACTTCTTAAAATATCGAACGGAGTACGGCTATTTTCTTTGCCCTTTTTAACATGTCCCTTTGTCATTTCATGCTCTAAGCCCCATTTGGCAACGTAGCTACCTGCCTTGTTACCTGCTTGCAAATCTAATCCGTGTTTTTCGCTTGGTTCATCTAAGCCCGATTTCAAACAACAATCTTTCCAGACGTTATACATATCCTTTTTGATACCAGGTATTGAATCTTTGGTAACTGCATAAGGCACAAATAACAAAACGTGGTAATGGGGATGAAAGCCATTAGTACCGTGGGTAATTTCAAAGCATGAGATATAGTGTTTTATCTGCCAACGCTCGAACATATTCTGTGAAAGGCGAATACCCTTAAAAAATCTGCCATAGGCTTTTTTGAGGTCTTTTTTCAGTTGTTTTATGTCGGTATCTGAATAATGGGGAACGGTAAGAGTAAGGAGTAGGACAGATCCACCTTGTTTTTTCCACCAATCCATAGCTTCTTTGACTTCACATTTACGATGTTCTGAAATAATCGAAGCACAAACAGGACAGCCCCACGCATTTGCACAGCGCATGACGTTCGTATAATTGGCTTTTTTGCGTAATTTATTAAATGTGACCCCTACACCATCGTTTTTATCGACACGGTTATAGAAACAGTGTTGTGTTCTTTCTCCATCTAAGATTTTTCGGGCTGATTCTAGTAATTTGAACCGTTCCTTGATTGCCTGAAAGCCTTGTGTGGTGGGAATGGAGGAGTTATCCGTATTATTACCAAGGGGCTTCAAATTGCCACGTCCATCTGTGACAAATTGAATAGATGGGAGTGCATCGCCCCCCGACGCTTGCGAGCCCTCAGCCGTCCGCAGGTGCGACGCACTCAAACCTATTTGATTTTCTACATTTTGACCGTACAATGTATATCTCCTATGTACTTGACCGTGCAAACAGGATTCCGAAGCCCTAGTGATTGCCGTCACTGGGGCTTTATTATTATTCCTGCTTTAATTTTTCTGATGCAATGCC